>NZ_JBEXNW010000007.1:0-64400 GCF_040611295.1 Streptomyces sp. NPDC002935 | reverse complement strand
GTGACGGCCGGTTGCGGAGAGGTCCGCAACCGCCCTTCCGCACATCCGGTGGGTCAGCCCAGCCCGCGGGAGTCCTGCTTGAGCGCCGTGTCGACGGTCAGCGCCGTCGCGACGACGAGGCTCAGCAGCGGCTCGGGGAGCTGGAAGTGGATCTGCAGGACGTAGTTGTCCGCGGTCGTGAACATCGTCTTGGCGAGGCCTTCCCAGGTCTTCGTGATCCGGGCCACCTCGTTGTCCGTGTGGTCGACGATCGCGAAGTTCCAGGCACGCCAGTTCTCCGCCTTGATCGCACCGACCTTCTGGCCGTTGACGTTGATCGCGAAGTTGATCTTGCCGAACATGTTCTGCTGCACGATCTCGCCGACGGTCGAACCGTCCGGACGCGACACGATCACCCGCGACTTGAGGATCTTCCCGGGGCGCGTGAGCAGCAGCTGCGGCTGGCCGTGCGCGTCACGGATCTCCAGTTTGTGCGTCATGAACTGGTCGAGGCTGGAGACGAAGCGCAGGATCTTCTTGAGAATGCCCTGCCCGACCTGGACGACCGAGCCGATCGGGTTGCCCTGCTGGTCCATGACCTTGTACTCGTTGGTCAGCTCGATCAGCTTGGCCTTCTGGTTCACCACCAGGACCGGCTCGGTGAACAGGGTGCCGCCGCCGACGCCGCTCGGGGCCACCCCGGCCTGCTGCTGCACCTGACGCTGCGCGCGCGGGTCGGCCCCCGGCGCGGCCTGCTGGGGGAACGCCTGCTGCGGCGCCTGGCCCTGCTGCGGTACCTGCTGTGCCGCCGGAGCCTGCTGGTCGGTCCACTGCGAGCCGTCCCAGTAGCGTTGCGTCTGGGGCGCGTTGGGGTCCGGGTACCAACCTGCAGGAGTGTTCGAATGCGTGGTCACCGGGGCACCCTACCGTGACATGGCCGGAAAACAACTGTCAGTTGGGTATCCATCAGGCGGTGATGAGGGCCGGGTCGCTGACTCCCGGTCGGCCATTCTCGACATGTCCGGCGAATCGCCTCAGGTAGCCCGCGTCCGTGTCCCAGACGACGGTCAGGTCGTACCAGCGCTTGCTCGCCCGCAGGTCCACCGTGTACTTCACGGTCGCGCCCGCCCGTACCCGGAAGACGTGAGGCTGTCCGCCGTAGCCGCTGGTGAGCTTGAGCGTCGCCGTGGCGGCACCCTTGTTGACGAGGGTGAGCTCCACGTCGCAGCCGACATGGCGGGCGGTGACCTCGGGCCCCGCTGTCCTGTTGGCGCCCTTGAAGGTACGCAGGAAGCCGTTGGGACCGTGCACCGTGAGGTCGTACGAGCCGGCCGAGTACGCCGAGTTCCAGGTGTCCGAGACGGTCTTGCCCGCCTCGGTGGTGTACGTCCAGGGGCCGTCGGTGCGGTTGCCTGAGGTGACGAGGAAGGCCGCGCCGGCCTTGGCGCCGGAGCCGAGGGTCAGCGTGAACCTGCCGGCCGCGGTGTCCGCCGAACCGTCCACGAGGGGCGCGTACTTGAGGGGGCGGGCCGGACGCGAGCCGCGCTCCTGCCGGGGCAGGACGGGGTTCGCCGGCGGGGTCGGCACATAGTCGGGGTGACGATCGGTGTCCGGCGGCCGGTAGCCGTCGGTGTCGGGCAGCGCGACCGGCTTGGTGTCCTTGTGCGCGAAGTCGAAGGCGGCGGTGAGGTCGCCGGTGATGGCGCGGCGCCAGGGCGAGATGTTGGGCTCGCGCACCCCGAACCGGGCTTCCATGAAGCGGATGATCGAGGTGTGGTCGAGCGTCTCGGAGCAGACGTAACCGCCCTTGCTCCAGGGCGAGACGACGAGCATCGGCACCCGCTGGCCGAGTCCGTACGGTCCTGCGGCACGGCTCGCGTCACCCTGGTAGAGGTCCGGGCCGACGTCGACCGTGGACTTGCCCTGCGCGGCGGACTGCGGCGGGAACGGCGGTACCAGGTGGTCGAAGAAGCCGTCGTTCTCGTCGTACGTGATGAACAGCGCTGTCCTGCTCCACACCTCGGGGTCGGAGGTGAGCGCGTCCAGCACCTGGGAGATGTACCAGGCGCCGTAGTTGGCGGGCCAGTTGGGATGCTCGGTGAAGGCCTCGGGAGCGGCGATCCAGGATATCTTCGGCAGCTTCCCGCCCTGCACGTCGGCCCGGAGCTGATCGAAGAAGCCCTCGCCCTTGCGGGCGTCGGTCCCGGTGCGGGCCTTGTCGTAGAGCGGGTCGCCGGGCTTGGCGTTGCGGTACTGGTTGAAGTACAGCAGCGAGTTGTCGCCGTAGTTGCCGCGGTAGGCGTCGTTGATCCAGCCCCAGGAGCCGTTCGCGTCGAGCCCGTCGCCAACGTCCTGGTAGACCTTCCAGGAGATCCCGGCCGCCTCCAGCCGCTCCGGGTACGTCGTCCAGCCGTACCCGGCCTCGTCGTTGCCGAGAACCGGGCCGCCGCCCTTGCCGTCGTTGCCCGTGTAACCCGTCCACATGTAGTAGCGGTTCGGGTCCGTGGAGCCGATGAACGAGCAGTGGTACGCGTCGCAGATGGTGAACGAGTCGGCCAGCGCGTAGTGGAACGGGATGTCCTCACGCGTCAGATAGGCCATCGTCGTCGCCGACTTGGCGGGCACCCACTTGTCGTACTTGCCCTTGTTGAACGCGGTGTGCCCGTCGCTCCAGCCGTGCGGGAGGTCCTGGATGAACGCGAGACCGAGGTCGTCCGCCTCCGGGTGGAAGGGGAGCACGTCCTTGGTGCCGTCCGACTGGTACCAGACCGACTTGGTGCCCGTCGTGGTGGCCGGACGCGGGTCGCCGAAGCCGCGGACACCCCTCAACGAGCCGAAGTAGTGGTCGAACGAACGGTTCTCCTGCATCAGGACGACGATGTGCTCGACGTCCTCGATCGTGCCCGAACGGTGGTGCGCGGGCAGAGCCGCCGCGCGCTGGATGCTGCTGGACAACGCGGTGAACCCCGCGGTGCCACCGGCGAGTTGGAGGAATCGGCGCCGATTCACTTGAGGCATGGGTGGGTGACCTCTTGTCCTGATGGGCCCATTTGGCCGGAAGTTGATGGAACGTGCGCGAAAGGAGTGTTCCAAGAGCACCAAACGTCAGGGAAGGGCCCTGTGGCCCTGGCGTGAAACTCGGCGGTACGCGAGACGAACGCTTCCGGACGGGGCATCGGAGCCCCGGGGAGCAGCGGCTCCGGCCGGGCCGACCCAGCGCTCATCACAGGCGATCAGCATGATCGGGGCCGGCGTCGCGAACGGCCGGAGGAACCTGGGGAATACGTGGGGCGTCGGCCACGTCGGGGCCCGCAAGCAGCGCGGGGACTGCCTCCGGGATGTTGCGCTTCTTCCGCCGTCACCTGCCGGTGCGGACCGGCGGACGGGCGGCCACGCCGTCAGTCGGCGGTGGCGGCCAGTACGGCGAGTCGGCGGCCGTCCGGGGTCAGGGTGGCCACGGCCAGGCCCGAGACGCCCTGGCTGAACCAGTCGGTGGCCGCGTCGAAGGTGAACCAGTGACACGCCTCGGCGCGCTCTCCCACCTCGTCGGCCGACGCGCCGTCGGGCGCGCCGCACAGCGCGGCGAGCGTCCGCCACGCCGCGAGGCGCCCGTAGGCGCCTTCCTCGCGCGTGCCGTCGTTCGCGCTGATCCAGAACAGCCTGGCCCACAGCTCGCCCGGCTCGCAGGTCTTCACCCACTTCTCCTGGGGGTCCAACCCTTCCAGGCACGCAAGATCCAGCGACGCCAGGACGGACGGAACGTAGGACGGGTACAGCGTTGCGGCGAATTCGAAGACCCGGGCCTCGATACGGAAGTTGGGCTCCCCCTCCCAGGTGTTCACCGCTGTACGCAGTGCCCGCGTCAGCGGCCGGGTCGTCACCTCGACGGCACGCGGCGCGGGCAGCTGCGCGGCGGGCACCTCGATGCTGCGTGTGCGAAAGAAGGAGCGAGAGGTGGCGCACCCCGCCGAGCCGTCGGCGGAGTGGCTGATCGCCTCCGCCTCCTCCTCGAAGGAGTGGAGGGCGTGCGGCAGCCAGGCGAGCGGGTGCCGTGCGCGGTGCGCGGAGGCGGCCCAGCGTGATGCCGTGGGCAGGTCCGCCAGGTCGGCCCCGCGCAACACCAGTTCGTTCACAAGGCAGTTGCGCAACTCTTCGGCGCCGCCTTCGCTGTCCCCGCCGTCCCCGCCGTCCTCGCCGTCCTCGCCGTCCTCGCCGTCCTCGCCGCGGCCGTCGGCGAACACCGCGTCCAGTTCCCGTGGCGTACGGGCGCACGCCAGCACCTCCGCGGCCCAGCGGTCACTGCTGTCGTCATAGGAGCGCGGCACGGCCAGCAGCCGCAGCGCGTGGTCGAGGGCGTCCTGCCCGGGGGCGAACATCAGCATGTGCGCCAGGCGGTACACGGCAACGCGGTACCGCTGCACGTCCGCGCTTCCGAACCGCGCGTGCAGGACGGCTCCCAGGCACGCGACGAACGCGGTGTCGCCGGCGGAGGCCCTGCGGCGCGCCGGGTCCACCACTGCGGGCGCGTCCTCCGGCCCGGCCAGTCCGTCCACGATCCGCTGTATGTCGTCGTCCACCCCGCAACCCTAGAGCCGGGGCGGCGGACCGTAGCGGATTACCCGGGACCTCGACTCCGAGACGTGGAGTGCCGTGACCGCCACGCGGTGGACCGAGCCGCCCCGAGTTCGGGGCGGGGGAATCGCGACTCGGGAAGGCTAGGACAGGTCCTAGTTGCCGCCCGCGAACAGGGAGAGCACGCCGATCCCGACACCGGCGATGACCAGGGCAACGGTGACGGCGACGGCGAAGAACGCCAGAAGGCATCCGAGCTCCCGCTGGGCCCTGCGGTCGCCCGGGAGGGCGACCGTGGCCTTGTCCGGGCGCTCCGGCAGATAGGAGACGGTGAAGAGGTCACCGGGGACGGTCGTGTCCGGAGCGGCGTCCTCGAACCGGACCTGCCGACCGTCGTGGGTGACGAACTCGAAGAGGTAGTGGCGCCGCAGCGAGGAGGGACGCCCGCCGCCGCTGCGCCGCACCGTCTCGATTCTTATGCATCTGCCCTCGGTACGCAGGCCGTTCCGCTGCGCCCGGGTCCGCCAGCGAACTCGGTTCACCGCCACCACGGCCATGGCGATCGGGGCGAGCACGATCACGGAGATGATGGCGACGAACACAAGCGCGATGAAGATCATTCGAAGTTCCCTTGGTGCGAATGGTGCCGTTGGTGCGACAGCGCCTGCGAAGCCGGGTGAGCGTCGGGAGTTCACCCCAGGACGCCGTACGGGGAGGACCGGTTCGGCCACCCCCGCCCGGGTGACCCCGTGGCGTGGACCGCCGGTCCGGGAACCATCACCCGACCCACCGTCAACACCGGTCACGCGGCGCCGTCCAAGACAGGACGGATACCGAGCCCCTTCCGTTCCCTCAGGTCCACCGAGTCCGCCGACACGGAAACCGTGAAGCCGCTTCACGCGTTCAACGCCTCGTCCAGCCCTTCCGTCCGACGGCAGCCGCCTTGCCGAGTGACCGGGAGCGTCACGTGTCAGAGGCAGCAGCCTCTCTAACTGGCCTCTGAGCGTCTTGAGTTGGCCGGTGTGGATCACGGGTGGGCGGATTCGTGGCCAGCGGGTTCAGGAACGTCAGCACGGAAGCGTCCTCTTCGATCAGCGGAACGAGGGCGGCGTTGAAAGGGCTGCCGTACGGGGCGTTCAGGTGCGCTTGGAAGGCGTCCTCGTCCCGGTACACCTCGAAGATCCAGAAGGCGCGCGGGGCTGCTGCCTTGGTGTGGACGTCGAAGGCGAGGTTGCCTTCTTCCTCGCGCACTTTCAGTGCGTAGTCGCCGATCAGACGGGCGACCTCGTCCTGTGCTCCCTCGCGGGCGGTGAACTCCGCGAGCAGGGTTTTCTTCACGGTCTCGTGTCCTTGTCAGTCGTGGGCGTCAGCTGTGGGCGTCGGTCGTGAACGTCACTTGTGGGCGGAGTCGAAGTGCCGGACGACGGCCTTGTCCAGCTTCACCGAGCCGTTCTCGGCCAAGGGTCGGGGCGGAACTGCCCGGCGCGGCCCGCCCGCCCGTCAGGCGCCACCGGCGGCCGTGAGCTCCGCCAACTGGTTCCGCCACGGCGGATTGGGACCGGCGACCGAGCAGGTCAGGGCCGCGACCCGGGTGCCGAACCGGCAGGCTTCCGCGACCTCGTCGAGACCGAGATCGGCCAGCCGGCCACCGAGGAGTCCGCGGGCGCCGAAGTGGTGCAGCAGGCCGGCAGTGAAGGAGTCCCCCGCGCCGACCGTGTCGACGACCCGCGTGGCCACCGCGGGCACCCGCAGCCGTTCGCCGGCGAGCGAGGCCAGGGCGCCGTCGGCGCCGAGCGTGATCACGACGAGCCGTACCCCCGCCGCATGCCAGATGTCGCACGCCTGCTCGGGCGGAGTGCCCGGCAGGAGGAGTTCCAGGTCGTCCTCGCTCAGCCGCAGGATGTCGGCGAGAGCGCACCAGTGCGCCAGCCGGGCGCGGTAGACCTCGGGGCGCACCAGCAGCGGCCGGACGTTGGGATCGATGCTGATGGTGGCCCGCGGGGCAGCAGCCGCCAGGAACTCCTCCACCGCCGCCCCGCCGGGCTCACGGACCAGCGCCAGCGACCCGGTGTGCACACAGGCCGTTTCGGACAGATCCACCCTTGCCAGTTCCCCTGGAGTCCACTGCCAGTCGGCCGTGTTCTGCGCGTGGAACGAGAACGCGGCCTGCCCGGTGGCGTCCAGCTCCGCCACGGCCAGCGTGCTGGGCTCGGCGGCGGCGACGGCGTACGACAGGTCGACGCCGGACGCCTCCAGGTGGGCCCGGAACAGGCGGCCGAACACATCGCCGGACAGGCGTGCGAGGAAGCGGGCCGGCGTGTCCAGCCGGGCCAGGGCCACCGCCGTATTCGCAGGTCCGCCGCCAGGCAGCACCCGCAGGGCGAGCTCGTTCGAGGCGCTTGCCGGTTCGGCGAAGGCGTCCGCGACGCACTCTCCCAGAACGGTGATCTGACGCGGGCTCATGGGCTGCTCTCTCTCGGAAAGGCTCGGAAAGACCGGGCAAAGGGGCGGCGCGGCGACACAGCCACTGACCGGCCGCGCGGAGCCGACGGCTGGGGACGTTGCCAATTTGTGACGAGTGGAAGGCATTGACGTTGCCGGGATCCGGAGTCCATCATCCTGGCCAGGCAGTGTCAACGATGACATAAGTCAACGATGACACCCCGGGCGGCACGCTCTGATCCCAACCCCCGTGCCATCCGCTATTCCACAGGAGTCGATCATGTCTCGCACCACTCGCCTGTCCTCGTCCCTCCTCCGAGCCGCCGCGGTCACGGGCGTCGCGGCACTCACCCTGACGGCCTGCGGGTCCGGCTCCGGTTCGAGCTCCACGGGTTCCGGCTCGGGCAAGGTGAAAGTCGGTCTGATCACCAAGACCGACACCAACCCGTTCTTCGTGAAGATGAAGGAGGGCGCGGAGCGGGCCGCCAAGGAGAACGGTGCCCAACTGTCCACCGCGGCAGGCAAGTTCGACGGGGACAACGCCGGGCAGGTCACCGCCATCGAGAACATGGTCGCCGCCGGGGTGAAGGGCATCCTGATCACCCCGAGCGACTCCAAGGCGATCGTGCCCGCGATCCAGAAGGCCCGTGCCAAGGGTGTTCTGGTCATCGCGCTGGACACGCCGACCGAGCCGGAGAACGCGGTCGACGCTCTCTTCGCCACCGACAACCTCAAGGCCGGCCAGCTGATCGGCGAGTACGCCAAGGCCGCCATGAAGGGCAAGACGGCGAAGATAGCCGCCCTCGACCTGGCGCCGGGCGTCTCCGTCGGCGTCCAGCGACACAACGGCTTCCTGAAGGGCTTCGGCGCCACCGACAAGGACGTCGTGTGCGCCCAGGACACCGGTGGCGACCAGGCCAAGGGCCAGACCGCGATGGAGAACTGCCTGCAGAAGTCGCCCGACATCAACGTCGTCTACACCATCAACGAACCGGCGGCCCTGGGCGCGTACACCGCGCTGAAGGCCAAGGGCCGGGAGAAGGACGTCCTGATCGTCTCTGTCGACGGCGGCTGCACCGGCACCCAGGCCGTCAAGGACGGCAAGATCGCCGCGACTTCGCAGCAGTACCCGCTGAAGATGGCGGCCGAGGGCGTCAAGGCAGTCGTGACGTACGCCAAGGACGGCAAGAAGGCGTCCGGTTACACCGACACCGGCGTCACGCTGATCACCGACAAGGCGCAGGACGGGGTCACGTCGAAGGACACCGTCTACGGTCTGGAGAACTGCTGGGGCTAAACCCCCCGGGACTGTCGTCACCTTCCCGTCGTCCGCCGAGGCAGGCGGGAAGGTGACGACAGCCCCAGGACCGTACGACACCGCCACTCCCCTCAGCGGGGCGGTCGGCCCACCTCCCCGACCAGGGACGGCCGCCCCCCTTGTCCCGTCGGCGGGGCTTCTGCCCTCGTCCTCCGACAAGGACATCTGTCTTCCGACAAGGACTTCGCATGACAGCCACGACAACGCCGTACTCGGAGCTCAAGGCACCGACCACAGCCCGCAGACTGCTCACGGCGCCGACCACCGGCCCCCTGGCCGCCCTCCTCCTGGCCTGCGCCTTCTTCTCCTTCTCGACCGACCAGTTCCTGACCGGCGGGAACTTCTCGCTGATCGTGCAGCAGGTCATGGTCGTGGGCACCCTCGCCATCGGACAGACCCTGATCATCCTCACGGCGGGGATCGACCTGTCGTGCGGGGCCGTGATGGCGTTCGGCAGCATCGTGATCGCCAAGATGGCCGCCGAGGGCTCCCTGCCCCCGCTCCTCGCCGTCGCCCTGGGCCTGGTGGTCTGCGGCGGGTTCGGTCTGCTCAACGGGTTGCTGGTGCAGAAGATCCCGTTGCCGCCGTTCATCGTCACCCTTGGCATGCTCAACGTGGCGTTCGCGCTGACCCACATCTACTCCGAGGAGCAGACGGTCACCAACCTGCCCGGCCCGCTGACGGCCCTCGGGGAGACCTTCCCGCTGGGCCACACGGACATCACCTACGGCTCCCTGGTCACCATCGCCCTGTTCCTCCTCCTCGCCTACGCGCTGAGCAGCACCGGCTGGGGACGGCACGTCTACGCCCTGGGCAACAGCGCCGAGGCCGCCCGGCTCAACGGCATCCGTACCTCTCGCCTGACCATCGGCATCTACACCGTGGCCGGTCTGCTGTACGGCATCGCCGCCCTGCTGCTCATCTCCCGCACCGGAGTCGGCGATCCGCAGGCGGGGCAGACCGACAACCTCGACAGCATCACCGCCGTGGTCCTCGGCGGCACCAGCCTCTTCGGCGGACGCGGCTCGGTCCTGGGCACCTTCATCGGCGTCCTCATCGTCGGCGTGTTCCGCAACGGCCTCCAGCTGATGGGCGTCGCCTCCATCTACCAGACCCTGATCACCGGAGTCCTGGTGATCCTCGCGGTGACCGTCGACCAGCTCTCCCGGAAGAAGGCCTGATGACCGTCACCTCCTCCCCCACGCCCGTGCTGCAGGCCCGCGGTCTGGTCAAGCGGTACGGCCAGGTCACCGCCATCGACGGCGCCGACTTCGACCTGCTCCCCGGTGAGGTCCTCGCCGTGATCGGCGACAACGGCGCCGGCAAGACCAGCCTGATCAAGGCCCTCACCGGCGCGGTGACCCCCGATGCGGGCGAGATACGACTCAACGGCGAGCGCATCGCCTTCTCCGGCCCGCAGAGCGCACGCGCCCACGGCATCGAGACGGTCTATCAGGACCTCGCCGTGGCCGCCTCCATGGACATCGCCTCGAACATGTTCCTCGGGCGCGAGCTGCGCCGCCCCGGCGTCCTCGGCAGTGTCTTCCGCATGCTGGACAAGAAGCGCATGCGCCAGGAGGCCGCCGAGCACATGGCCGACCTGAAGATCGGCCTGCGCTCGCTGACGCAGTCGGTGGAGACGCTCTCCGGTGGACAGCGGCAGGCCGTCGCGGTCGCCCGTTCCGTCGCCTGGGCCCGCTCCGTCGTCGTCATGGACGAACCCACCGCGGCCCTCGGCGTCAAGGAGTCGGGCCAGGTCCTCGACCTCATCCGCCGGGTCCGCGACAAGGGCATGCCGGTCGTCCTGATCAGTCACAACATGCCCCACGTATTCGAGATCGCCGACCGGATCCACGTCCACCGCCTCGGCCGGCGCGCTGCCGTGATCAAGCCCTCCGACTACTCCATGGCCGAGGTCGTCGCCATCATGACCGGCGCCCTCACCGTCGACGAAACCGGAGATACTGTCGTAGCGGATTCGGAGGCCGCGAAGGCCGCCGGAGTCCGGGCCACCTGACAGCACAACCCAGCTCTCACATCTTCCGGCCGAGGCCGCGGCCGGAACCGAGAGCCCTCAGGAGACGGTTTCCTCCATGGCAGCGACCCGCCGCCCCACCCTGGCCGACGTCGCCCGAGAAGTCGGCGTCAGCGCCAAGACGGTCTCCCGAGTCCTCAACGAGGACGGACCCGCCTCCGCTCAGACCAGGGAACAGGTACTCGCCGCAGTGGCCAAGCTCGGCTTCCAGCCGAACCTCATGGCCCGCAACATCCGCATCGGCGGCCCGGACACCACCATCGGCCTGGTGATTCCCGACCTCGCCAACCCCTTCTTCGGAGCCGTGGCCCGCGCCATCGAGGACACCGTCCGCGAACGCGGACTGACCCTCCTCATGGGCTCCTCCGCGGACGACCCCGAGCGCGAACGCGCCCTGACGGACAAGTTCCTCGCCCGCCGCGTCAGCATCCTGATCGTCGTACCGTCCGTCGGCGCCGACCACTCCCACCTCAAGTCCCACCGTACGGCGGGACTGCCCGTGATCTTCCTGGACCGACCCGGAGTCGGCCTCGCCACCGACAGCATCGTCAGCTCCAACCGGGCCGGCGCCCACGACGGCGTCGCCCACCTCATCGCCCACGGACACCGGCGCATCGGCTTCGTCGGCGACCTGCCCGTGAAGCTGTACACCCGCCGTGAACGTCTGGCCGGCTACCGCTCGTCACTCCACGAAGCCGACATCCCCGACGACCGCTCGCTCCTCGCCAACGCCCACAACCAGCAAGGAGCCGAGACCGCGACCGCCCACCTCCTCGGCCTGGCCGATCCCCCCACAGCCCTGTTCGCCGGCAACAACATCATGGCGCTGGGCATCGTCGCCGAACTGGCCCGCAGCAAGCGCAAGGACGTCGCCGTCGTGGCCTTCGACGACATCTCGCTCGCCGAGGCACTCGAGCCGGCCCTGACCGTCGTCGCCCAGGACGCGGAAGAACTCGGCAGGGCAGCCGCGACCACCGCGCTGACCCGACTCGACGGCGACCGCACCCGCGCCCGCACCATCATCGTCCCCACCCACCTGGTCGTACGAGGCTCGGGCGAACTCCCTGTGCCTGCGTCGTAGGAAGCGTGACCTGGAGCTGGCGCCGAACTGCACGGCCAGGCAGGCTGTCGAGACCGGCCGGCCGGCATTGCCGCGCTTCGGCATGGCGGCGAACCCGCAGGTGACACCGTGGGCATGGACGGTTTCGGAGACGGTGGCTTCGCTGCCGGCCCGGATCGCACAGTGCTGCCGCCACTGGGCGCAATTCATCGGACATCTTCCGTGAGACGGAAGTCGTATTGCGGCCCAGTGATGTCTGCCCGAACGGTGCCACCACCATCAGAGACGGGAGCCAGCCCCCATGCCTCACACCACCGCCTTCGCCCGGAACCAGTGGTACAGCTAGCGCAGCTTTCTGACCTGCGCTTATGCGGGCCGATGAGGCTGTGACCCGCAAGGACGGGTTGCAGAGGCGATCGGAGGCAGTCAGAGGAAATCACTCTGACTCGACCCCGGTTCGACCCGGGTCACTCAGAGGCAGTCAGAGGCAGCAGCTTCTGTAACTGGCCTCTGAGGGACACGAGTTGGCCGGCGTGGATCACGGGTGGGCGACTCTGGCGGCGCTCTGATTCGACCTCGGTCGAGCTGCGATGGGGACGCCTGCCTCCCGCTCGGGGCCAGGCATGAGAGGTCTCCAGGATGGCCGTCCTGGAGACCTCGCCGGCACCGATGGAGGTCGGTCCGGACACCACCCGTGGTTTTAGCGGGCCTGGGTGGCGTCCACGTCTTTGCGAGACGACCCCACCGTGCCCAACAGCACCCACCAGCCACTCCCCCAACGACGCATCCTCTTCGTACACAGCCCGCTGGGCCTGTCCCGACTGCCGTCGGCTGCGGCCGATCTGATCCTGCTCGGAGATCTCACCGGCCGCTACGCCAACGGCAGTTACAGCAGGCTCGCCTCCGACGGACGGACCGTGTCTCTGCGCGCGGACCACCAGCGCGCGGCCGAGCATGGGCACCGGATCACCGCGGGCATCGCCTGCCACGTGGCCCGAGCCGACGGAACTCTCGACCAGATGACGCAGTTCCTGCTGCATCCCGAGCACGAGGGTGGTCGCCACGCCCGACAAATCGCGCTGCGCTCAGGGCAGTCACGCGCCCTGGACTACATCTGCCGGGTGTGGCCAGTGCCTCGGACTCGGTCGGCAGCACCAGGGCGCTGGGCTCCCGCCACGACGCCTACGAGGTTCTCGCCTCGCTGCGCGACCGCATCGAGACCACGCCCTGGCGCGGGGAGCGGGGACGGACCGCGCTACGGGTCCTGCGAGCGCACCTGAACTTCGCCGAGATCGCGGGCGGCCCCCTGCACCACGCCAGCGAACGGCAGGCCGCCGAAGTGGCGGGCATATCCCGCACGACGCTGCGGGCCGTCTACGAGATTGTCCACAGCCACGGCAACCCCACTCCGTCGTCTCGTCTCCGGACCACTCAGTTCCCCCCGACCCGGCACTTGAGGAGTGGACCACCCCTGAGACGGCCACGACGGCCGACATCGACTCCATCGTCATCGGCCGACTGACGCGTTCGGCGACGTGCCGGGCGACCGCGTCGACGCTGGGGCGTGCGTACCGCTCCAGGGAGTGGACGGAGGCGTGACGGGAGCGGGCCGGCAGCATCGGGGGGGGAGGTGCCGCCCTCGGTGTCGTGTGTCAGGGTGCTGTGGCGGATCCGGTGCAGTGTTCAGCCGTCGCGCGCGGCTCGATGCCGGCGCCCTTGACCGGCTTGGCGAACTCGGCGTCGAACCGCTCATGCCGAGCGCGCGGCCGAGTTCGCTGGTCCGCGTGCGCGATGATTTCAGCTACGGGCCCGAGGGCGGCGTTCCTCCTCGGCATCGCTGCTCCCTGCGCTCGTCAGAATCGCGCTCGCGACAACCTCGAAGAGGTGGTCGGCGCGTGGCGCGAGCGAGTGTTGATCGCCGAGCCAAGCAAGCATGGCCACCAGCGCGAACAAATCGGCGCCATCGATATCGCTCCGCGCCAATCCCGCGGCCTGGGCACGGGTGAGGAGCCGCGCACCGGCCGCGCGCAGGGTGACGCACGATGCGTGGAGTGCGGACTCGGTGTCCTCGATGGCGGCTGCCATCAGAACGGTCACGCCCCGATACTCGGTTGTCCACGCGACGCAGTCGCGTAGCCACGAAACGAGAGCATCTTCGGGTGAGCTCAACGTTTCGAGCTCGGCTGCCTGTGCCGCCAGCTCGTCGAAGCTCGTGCGGAGCAGGGCATCGAGCAGCGCCTCGCGCGTCGGGAAGTGACGCAGCAGCGTCGCGAGCCCGACATCGGCCCTGCGCGCGATGTCGCGCAGTGACACGTCGACGCCTTGCTCGGTGATGGCGGTGCCCGCTACTGCGAGCAGGTGGTCGCGGTTCTTCCTGGCGTCGGCCCGCATCTGTCCCCTTGACTATCCGGATCAGTGATCCATATATTCGCACCAGTGGTCCGTTTATATGGATCACTGATCCGGATAAGTCTATCCCGCAGCGCGGGCAGGAGAAACGATGCCGACACACACGATGAGGGCGGTCCGGCTCCATGAGCACGGTGGCCCTGAAGTTCTGCGTTACGACGAGGTGCCGATTCCCGAGCCGGGGCCGGGCGAAGTACTCGTTCGCGTTCACGCGGTCGGCATCAATCCTCCGGACTGGTACCTGCGCGGCGGGCTGACCAGGATGCCCGGGGAGACGGAATCGACGGTCACCCTGCCGGTGATTCCGGGGACGGACATGTCGGGCGTCGTCGAGGCCGTCGCCGCGGACGTGGACGGCCTCGCCGTAGGTGATGAAGTCTTCGGTCTTCTGCGTTTTCCCAGCTTCAACGGCAGCGCCTACGCCGAGTACGTGGCCGCGCCAGCGTCGGACCTCGCACGCAAGCCGGCCGGCATCGACCACGTACACGCCGCCGGGGCGCCTATGGCCGGGCTCACCGCGTGGCAGTTCCTGATCGAGGTCGGACACGATCACCCCTCACCCTTCCAGGAGGCACGGCATCGCCCGACGGCACTCGACGTCGACACGACGGTGCTCATCAACGGCGCCGCGGGCGGCGTGGGGCACTTCGCACTACAACTGGCGAAATGGAAGGGCGCACGCGTCATCGCGGTGGCATCGGGCGCGCACGAAACGTTCCTGAGCGAACTCGGCGCCGACCAGTTCATCGACTACACCAAGAGTCGCCCCGAAGACCTCGTGCACGACGTCGACCTCGTGCTCGACACCGTCGGCGGCCCCGACAGCAAACGCTTCCTGCGCACGCTTAAGCGCGGCGGCGTCCAGTTCCCCGTACTTCCCGGGGACTTCGACGAAGAAGAGACCGCGAAGCTGGGCGTCACGGTCTCGAGCGCCCAGGTCCGCTCGAACGGCGCACAACTCGCTGAACTGGGGCGCCTGCTCGACGCGGGCACAATCCACGTCGCGATCGACAGCACGTTTGCGCTCGCGGATGCCCGAGCCGCGCACGAACGCGCCGCCCGAGGGCACATCCAGGGCAAGATCGTGCTCACGGTTGCCTACTGATCGTTTCAGAGTGAAATGCGGTGTGGGGCTTGGCAGTTGGGTGTTGTGTGGGCAGGATCCGTTGGGTGCCTGCTGATCTTGTGCCTGATGACCTGCGGGAACGTGTGGCCCCGCTGTTGCCGGCTCATGCGCCCAGGCGGCATCGGTATCCCGAACGGTTGCCCGCGGATGACCGGGCTGCGCTGCGCGGCATCGTCTATGTGCTGTGCAAGAGCGTGAGCTGGCGGGACTTTCCCGCGGAGCAGGTCGGCTGCAGTGGCGTGACGGCCTGGCGGCGTCTGCGGAACTGGACCGAAGCCGGGGTCTGGCCGCAGCTGCACGAGGTGTTGCTGGCCGAGCTGCGGGCCGCGGGCCTGCTGGACATGGACGACGCGGCCGTTGACGGCTCGCACGTCCGGGCGCTCAAAGGGGGCTCACACCGGACCTTCGCCGGTCGACCGGGCCCGGCCCGGCAGCAAACACCACCTGATCGTCGACAGGCACGGAACCCCGTTGGTCGTCTCGCTGACCGGCGGGAATCACCACGATGTCACGCAGTTGATGCCCCTGAGGGGTCGCGTCTCTCGTAGGAAGATCGGCACAGCGCCCACATGAACCACGGCGACGTCCGTACGGAACACGGGCACCGCGTTGAAGCAATGAATGTGAGGGATCGGAGAGTGACGAACAGTACTGGAGCGGAGGTCGACGGCGCGCGCGGGGTGTTATCAGTGGACTCGACCGCCCCGGGCGCCGCACCGCGGGGACTCGACGCCTTCCGGCGCGGGTGGGAGACGCAGATCGGCGACGATGTCTTCCAACTGCCGGCCTTCAGCCCGGACACGATCGGTGACTTCCGGGTCAAGGGCCACGTGGCCAAGGTGCAGGGCGCGGCGATCGCCGATCTTCACGCCGCGTCGGCAACCCGGACCGCGGACGTCCCGGGCGGCGATCAGGATCTGGTGGCGATGTACGTAGTGCAGCGCGGCGCGTGGACTCTGGGCGGCCCGCCGGGTTGCGGCGAGCAGACCGTATCGGCCGGGCAGTTCCTCGTCCGGCACCTCGGGCGCCTGTCGGCCTTCGAGACGTCGGCGCACCTCACGGCGAAGTTCTTCGTCCTGCCCCCCGGCGAGCTCAAACCCCTGCTCGGGAACCGGGTCATCACCGGGCCGGCGGACTCGGCCGAGATACGCCTGCTGACGGCCCTCACGGACATGATCCACACAACGGTGGCCGACCTCGGCCCGGCCGGTGTGGAAGCCGCCCACGCCGCCCTGATCGAGCTGGCCAAGGCGGTGACGAAGGGCCGGTTCGACGACGTAGAACCCCGGCTGGCTCCCGCGCTCACGCAGGCAGCCAAGGACCTCGCGGACCGCCGGCTCGCTGATCCCGAGCTCTCTCCTGCGATGCTTGCGCGTGAACTCAACGTCTCCGTCCGTACACTGCACCGGGCATTCGCCGCGGTGGGAGAGCAGGTGGCCACCTACATCCGCCACCGGCGACTGCAAGAGGCCCGGCTCGCCCTCTCCGCGCCGTCAGGTCGCCCGAGCATCTCGGAACTCGCCGCACACTGGCAGTTCGCGGACAGCAGCCACTTCACCCGGACCTTCAAGAAGTACTACGGTCAGACTCCCACCGAGTACGCCCGCTCGACCGGAGCAGCCTCGCTCTCGCCGAACCGGCACCCGCCGGGCCACGGGTCGGCCGAAAGCGCGTGACCAAAGGTACGACCGCAGTTCAGCGGATGCCGCCTACGCGTGTCCCAAGCAAGGCAGGGCGGCGCTGTGGGCGGCCTGGGCATGTGACCGCGGCGGGATGTTGTCGATGAGGGCGCGGGTCTGGGTGCCCTCGCCGGCACTGCCTGCGGGGCCCTCGGTCGTTTCAGGACCTCAGCGGTTCCCGGCGAGCTGAGAGGTGATCCACCGCCCCTGGGCTCACCATTGGGTCGTGTTTGCCGGCCGCCTTCCGCTGGCCGACCCACGACGGACCGGCGTCAGCTCCCCCCTTTCGCGCATATGTGGCAGCCGTCCGCACAGGGCCTGGAACCGTCGAGCTCGCCGGCCGCCTTGAGGTTCGGCAAGCAGGATGCCGGCAACTGGTCGAAGACTCCGGCCAGCTGCCGACGGTCCAGGCGTCGGGGATGAGCGTGTTGTGGAAGCGCCGTGGGCGCTGAAGAAAACTCAGTCGACCAGTTCGGCGGCCCGTTCGGCGATGGCGTAGACGGTCGCGTTGGTGTTGGCCGAGGGGATGGACGGCATCACCGAGGCATCGGCGACCCGCAGTCCGGCTATTCCGTGCACGCGAAGGTTCGCAGGGTCGACGACGGCATCGGCGTCGGTTCCCATGCGGCAGGTGCCGGTGAAGTGGAAGTAGGGGCCGGTGGCCTTGCGGATGAACTCGTCCACGGATTCGCCGGTCGTCCCGGAGCCCGGCACCGCTTCCTGCTTGCGCCAGTCGGCGAACGCGTCGGCCTCCCCGATGCGGCGTGCCAGGGCCAGGCCCCTGCGCATGATCTCCAGGTCACGGTCGTCGCTCAGGTAGCCGGGGTCGACGACGGGAGCGCTGCCGGGATTGGCGTCCGCCAGGCGCACGGTGCCACTGCTGTGCGGAGCCATCGCGGAGAAAGCGATGGAGTAGCCGTTGGCCGGCGGCTGGCCCCATGCCGACGGGAGCGGTGCGGCGACGATGTAGACCTGAAGGTCCGGCCGGGCCGCGGCGGGGTCGCTGTACAGCAGGCCCATCATTTCGGCCGGCGGGTTGGCAGGAACGAACGGTACGGGCTGGATGGCCTCGTACACCACGCCCGCCATCGGATGGTCCTGCAGATGGGAGCCCACTCCCGGCAGGTCGGTGACGACGTCGATACCGTGTTCCTCAAGGTGTTGTGCCGGGCCGATCCCTGACAGCATCAGGAGGTGTGCGGAACCGATGGCTCCCGCGGTCAGTACCACCTCGGCGCTGTCGACGGACAGGTGCTCCCCACCGATGGTGTACTCGACGCCGGTGCAGCGGCCCGCGGTGGTGCGCAGCCGCTGCACGGTCGCATCCGTGACGACGTCCAGGTTCGGCCGGTCGAGGAACGGACGGATGTAGGCGTCGGCCGCGCTCTGGCGGGCACCGTCGGGCAGATTCATGTCACTCCACCCGAACCCGGTCTCAAGCCCGCTGCCGATGTCATCGGCGCGTGCGAACCCAGCCTCCACCGCGGCGTCGACGCCCGCCGTGGCCAGGGGATGGGGTTCCGGGACCGGGGCGACCGCGACCGGCCCGTCCGTGCCCCGCACGGAGGCATTGCGGCTGCGAGTGCTCTCGCTGCGGCGGAAATAGGGCAGCAGATCGTCGAAACCCCAGCCTGGAGCACCGAGGCCGGGCCATTCGTCGTAACCGGAGCGGTGCCCCCGCAGGTGGTAGAGGCCGTTGATGCTCGACGATCCGCCGAGCGCCTTGCCGCGCAGCACGTCAGCGGCCCTGCCTGTACCGGCCTGCACGGTCGAGGCGCCCAGCCAGAGGGATGACGGGTCAAACCCCAGGAAGCCCCAGGGAGATGCCATCGTCTCGGTTGCGTCCCGGGCTCCTGCCTCCAGCAGCAACACCCGCACGCCGGGGCGTTCCGAAAGACGGGAGGCAATCACGCATCCCGCTGTCCCCGCTCCCACCACGACATAGTCATAAGGACTCTTGCCCATCATGTCTCCGCTTTCCACGGCAGCCTTGTCCGACCACCGGATTTCAGAAAATCAGCTCCTCGACGATCAAGGAGCTGATTATGCTTGTGTACTAAAGGGGTCCAAAAGTGAAGATGGTTGTCTTCGCGTCAGCCCTGTGGGTCGCCCAGCCGCGTCCGGGCTCGGCGCGCAGAAGGCGTGGAACCGGCTGATCAGCAGCGAGCGGGCTCCAGTGGAGCATGGCTGTCCGGATGGAGGCCCGCCACGCGCCCCTGCCGGTGTGGGCGTTGCTGGTGCTGACGGACACCGAGGTGACCCGATGGCAAACGATCACCTTGATCCGGCGGGCCTGCGATCCGCACACTGCCGATCACCCCGTTGGGGATGTCCATGTCGGCGCCGGTGCCTGCGATGACGGCCACACGGCCGGAATTCTCTTGGTTCACGAGTTTCTCGACTTTGGTATGTATCCGGCCAGGAACAGCCCGGGTGTTCCCTCTGCCGTCGAAGCTTAGGAAAACCGACACAGCACGCACTTGAACCACCGCGACGTCCGTTCGGAACCTGAGCGCCATAAGACAACGTTGGAGCACATGCTTCGGTTCGTTCACGGGCGGGCAGGGTGGCGAGACAGTCGGCGTCACACAGCACTGCGGCAGGGAGCCCCGCACGGTCGGCGCCCGTAGCGTCGCCGCAAGCCCACTCGCCGGCAGTACGAGGCCAAACCTGACGCCCCATCGGAACGATGCCGAGCAGGCGCCGCATCTCCGCCTCGGCCTCCTCGTCCGAGGGCCCTGAGGCGATCGGCCTGTTCGTGATCAGCCTTCGAGATCCCTGATCATCAGGGGTCGCGTCTCTCGTTGCCGAACCAGCCGAACCGGCCACGGCGGCGCGTACGCAGGCGATCAGCTCATCTCGGCGTGCTGAGGCGTCATCCGCCTTCCGAACGTGATCGTTCAGTTCGGGGTGATGGGCATGAACTCCGGTTTGTGGCAGGAGAGATGGGCGTAGTTCGTCCGTTCGTCCCGCTCGCGGAGGTGGCTGGTGCCGTCGGTCGGTCACCGGGAGGCTCGGGAGAAGAAGGTCCGGGAAGAAATTTCGCGGTTGCGGGCAGCCATGACCTTCACGGACTGCGGGCAGGGCCGTTTCGGGGCTCTGATCGGAGTTTTGTGAATCCGCAGGCGCAGGAAGCACACAGCGGGAGGGGGCAGACCGTCTCACCCCTCGCCCAAGACCCCGCCGTCCAGGAACGAGGCTTTGGGTAGTCGGGCGAACGACTTCGTTGAGCTGGTCAAACGTGGCGCCAACCTGACCTACTGCACGACGAGTGCCGGCGAACTCGAAGCACTCGCTGCGGATCAGTCGTTCGACTCGTCAATTGTCGAGGAGGCCGGAAAAGCCCATGGCTTTGACCTGTCCGGTGCAACGCAGGTCAGCGGCGGGGTAGCACGCCCAGGAGGGTTGCGGTCAGGGCCAGCTTCAAGTAGTCGTTCAGCTCCAAGTGGAAGCGGGCCAGGTCGGGTTCGGCCTGGTAGGCCGCCTGGAGGCTGGGCGGGGGTGTGCTGTACGCCGACAGCGCGCCGGCCATGACCATGGTTTGCAGGCTGAACAGTGTTGCGTTCTCGCCCAGCTCCGGCAGGTACTTCTGGATCAGGGCGGTCATGCTTGTCAGGCGGTCCAGGGAGGCGCGCTTGTAGCGTGCTACGACGTCGACGGAGACGTTGTGTTCCAGGACGCTGCCCTGTGCGCCGAAGAGGTCGCACATCACCACTCGGCCGGAGAGTGAGCGGCTGAGAATCTCGGCCACCGCTGCCGCTCGCTCGGCCATGGGCAGATTTTCGTCGACGCCGGCGGCCAACTCGTCTGCCAGTTCCGTCAGCCACTCCTGCAGGAAGTGGTCCAGCAGTTCCAGCAGCACCGCCTCGCGGGACTCGAAGTAGCGCAGCACGTTCGGCTTCGCCAGGCCTACCCGGCGGCTGAGCTCGTTCAGGGTGACCGCGGCCACGGGCATCTCGTCGAGCATCGCCGACGCCGTGTCGAGGATCGCCCGTCGGCGGATCTCCCGCTGCTCTTCGGTTCGCGCCCTCTGGAAAGTCACGATCGCCAGCCTAACTTAGGTACCTGCGGTACGTTGACAACGTACCGAAAGTACTTTAGCGTCGACACAAGATACCTTCGGTACGTTAGCTAGTTGGGAGCCTGGCATGAACGAGAAGTGGACGACGGCGAATATTCCGGACCAGCGCGGGCGGGTGGCCGTGGTGACCGGGGCCAACACCGGACTGGGGTACGAGACCGCCAAGGCGCTCGCCGAGCGTGGGGCGTCCGTGGTGCTCGCCGTGCGCAACGTCGAGAAGGGCGAGCAGGCCGCGGCCCGCATGACCGGCGACGTGACCGTGCAGGCGCTGGACCTGACCTCGCTCGACTCCGTCCGGACCGCGGCGGCGGCGCTGCGGTCCCGGCTCGACCGGCTCGACCTGCTGATCAACAACGCCGGCGTGATGTACACCCCGAAGCAGACCACCCGGGACGGCTTCGAGATGCAGTTCGGCACCAACCACCTCGGCCACTTCGCGCTCACCGGGCTGCTGCTGGACCTGATGCTGCCGGTGCCCGGCTCGCGCGTGGTGACGGTCAGCAGCACCGGCCACCGCATCCGGGCCGCGATCCACTTCGACGACCTGCAGTGGGATCGGTCGTACAGCCGGGCCGCCGCCTATGGTCAGTCCAAGCTGGCCAACCTGATGTTCACGTACGAACTGCAGCGCCGGCTCGCCACGCACGGCACCACCGTCGCGTTGGCCGCGCACCCCGGCCTGTCCAGCACCGAACTCGCCCGCAACACCCCCGCGGCCCTCCGGCTTCCGCTCACCTGGCTCGCGCCGGTGATCACCCAGACGCCGGCGATGGGCGCGCTGCCGACCCTGCGCGCCGCCACCGACCCCGCCGCGCTCGGCGGCCAGTACTACGGTCCCGGCGGACGCAACGAGGTCAAGGGCCACCCCCGGCTGGTCACCTCCAGCCCAAAGTCGTACGAGGCAGCCGTCCAGCAGCGACTGTGGGCCGTCTCCGAAGACCTCACCGGGGTGAAGTTCCCCGTCGTTCAGTCCAAGCAGAACTCGTTTCCCTCCGGATCGGCCATCGAGATGTAGCCCGCGCTGGTAGCAGGCGCCGGCTCGTCGCGGCGCAAGCGGGTGGCGCCGGGACCGACGAGGCGCTCGCACTCCGCTTCGAGGGCGGCCATCCGCTCGTCGCCGTGCAGGCCGGGTGGGGCGCGTACGTCCAGGTGCAGGCGGTTGTTGGCTGGCTTGCCCTCCTGCAGGACACCCAGGGCAAGGCCGACATGCGACGCGGATGCCGATCCACGCTCAGGCGGCCATCACCCGCCTCTGCATTGCTGCGGGAGAGATCGTGGGCCTCTCAGAGGCCGCCGCTACACCTGGGTTCCGGGCCGTTTCTTCTTCGGGCCGTTTCTTTCCCCTCGGCCATCGCCAGACGCTTGCCGCAGCAGCAGTTCGCTCGAGGTGAGCGACTCGCTGTCGAGCTCGGGGATGTGCCCGTCACGCTCGGGGCCGTAGTTGCACGTGTCGATGACCGTCTTCCCGGCCAGTGGCGCGGCGGGCAAGTCGGGGAACGCCTTGACCGGCACCGTGACCACGACGATGTCACCGGCCGCCGCGGCCTCCCCGCTCGTCGCCGCGGACGCCCGCGGCCCCAGTTCCGCGACCGTGTCCGCGAGCGTTTCGGGACCGCCCGAGTTGCTGAGCACGACCTGGTGCCCGGCCTCGATGGCGAGCCGCGCGAGGGTACTGCCGATGAATCCGCTTCCGATGAATCCCACAGTCGTCATATTCCCGGCGTCCCTTCAGAAGAGCCGAACCCTTGTCATTTGCCGGACTCGTTGCGATTCGGGTTCCTGCCGTCAGCTGGCGGAGAAGTAATGGCCGTTGTCCAAATCGGCGAGCAGGCCGGGCTGAGCGGGTTCCCAGCCGAGGGTCCGGCGGGTGATGAGGTTGGACGCCGGGTAGCTCTGCGTGACGATGTTCGCGAGGAACCCAAAGTATCCCGGCACCATCAGTACGTCCGCGGGAACGCTCACGGCGGGCAGGCCCAGACGGCTGCCAATGGCCTCGGCGATCTCGCGGAACGGGACGGCCCCGTCCCCAACCGCGTGCCAGTATTTGCCGGCCGGCCCCTTCTCCAGCGCCAAGCGGAACAAGGGGGCGACATCGCGGACGTGCACGGCGTTAAACAGGTTCGCGCCGTCTCCGGGGTAGCCGACGAAACCCTTTTCCTTCGCGAGCGCGATCAGCTGCACGAGGAAGCCGGCACGATCGGTCGTGCTGTGCGCGATGTTGGCAATCCGCACGACCGAAGACCGCACTCCCTGTTCGGCGAGGCCGACCACGGCGGTTTCCACGACGTTCCGAACCCGCAGGGTGCCCTTGTACTCATCGCCGCCGGGAAGGGCCGGGTCCTCCTCGGTGGCCGGCCGGCCCAGGTTCCCTGGCGAGCCTATGCTCCCCGCCGCGACCAGCGGCTTTCCGGTGCCCTCCAGTGCCTCGCCGTACGCGAGCACGATCGGGAGCTCCGCAGCGGCCACGGCGTCGATCCCGCCGGAGAAAAGCAGGTCCTGCCGGTGCGCGACGTGGACGACGCCGTCGGAGTCCGCGGCCGCCTCCTTGAGCCCGTCGAGATCCTCGAGGTCGCCGCGACGCACCTTCGCGCCGAGCGCGGACACCGCCGCCGCGGCCGTGTCCGACCGGGCCAGGCCGGTGACCTCATGTCCGGCGGCGATGAGCTCGGGGATGATGTACGAACCGGAATGGCCGGTCCCGCCAGTGACGAAAACGCGCATGCGACTGTCCTTGTGAGATGAGGTGGAAGGGCTGGTCTTCTCGTGCCGTAGATCGACTGGCGTGACGTAACGCGAGAAGTGGTGGTGCGGGTGCGCTCAGCCGAGGATGCTGACGCCGAGGAAGAAGTCGGTGTGCTTGACGGAGTGGGCAACGAGGCCCGGCTGCAACAGGGCGACGTTCTCCAGCGTCCGCGCCATTGCCAGCTCCCCGATGTCCATCGGGCGTAGTCCCAGGCTCTCGATGAACGCCGACACGCGTGTCTTTGCCTGCGCGTCGTCGCCGGCGATGAACGCGTCCAATGCACGGCGAGGACAACAATGTCTCCGACCGGGTCAACCATTGTCAGGGCGCACGGCGCCCTGCTCGCCGACTGCTCGGCCCCGGGGGCTCAGCCTGTGAATTCGTTGACGCCGAGGGCGAAGTCCCAGTGGCCAACCCCGTTGCCAGCGAGGCCCACCGTGACCACGCCCATTCCTTCCAGCCAGCGCGCCATTTTCAGGCCGCCGACATCCAGCGGGCGCAGCCCGAGGCTCTCGATGAATGCCGCCACACCCGCCTTGGCCTGCGCATTGTCGCCGGCGATGAAGACGTTGGGCCGGCTCTTCTCCAGGACATTACGGAATATGGTGTTGAATGCCTTCACCACGCTGGCGCTGGCCGGGGCGACCTTGGCGACTTCCTGCGCGATCGAGGTCTCCTCGCTGTGGGCCAGTCCGTCGAACGTGGCGTTGAAGGGGTTGCTGATGTCGACGATGACCTTGCCCGCGAGGGCGTCTGCGTACTCGGCGACGACCGGAACGACGCCGTCGTACAAAAGGGCCGTGATGACGATGTCCCCGGCCGGGACGGCTCCCCACCTGCCCGTCGTCACGCGGCCGCCCAGAGCCTTGGCCAGGTCGTCGACCTTGGACTGATCGCGTCCCATGACCTCGACGGTGTTGCCGCTCGCCACCGCGAGAGTGCCGATGGTACGGGCCATGTTCCCCGTACCGATGAGGGTGATGCTGCTCATGAGGTGTGCTCTCTTCCTGTTCTCGAAGTGTCGCTCTGTCTCGTTCGTGCCGGGTCAGTCGCAGGGCGTCGGCCGCAGCGTTTCTGGGCCAACTGCCGTGCCTTTCCCGGCACCTCCGGCTCGTCAGCACGCGGATTCGGTGCCCGCGCAGCACTTTGGTGTGTTGCGTCGTTCGATATCAGTTCGTTGTGGCGACTGGGTTGTTGTGGGTGTGCCCGCGGCATTCCTGGTGTGTGGGTCAAATCGCGGTGGTGCCGCCGTCGGTGACCAGTTCCAGGCCGTTGACGTAGCTGGAGTCGTCGGAGGCGAGGAACAGGGCGACGGTGGCGATTTCTTCGGGGCGGCCCATCTTTCCGCGGGGGATGAGGGACTCGAATGCGGCCGTGGTTGCCTCGTCGAACAGTTCTTCCTGTTTGGCGGTGGCGACCTGGCCGGGGGTCAGGACGTTGACCCGGATCTTGCGGTCGCGCAGTTCGTTGAGCCAGACGCGGGCCCAGGCCTGCTGGACGGCTTTGCTTCCTGCGTAGAGGCTCCAGCCGGGGAAGGCGCCGAGGGAGGCGTTGGATCCGGTCATGAAGATCGAGCCGTTGTCGTTGATCAGCGGCAGCGCCTTCTGCACGGTGAACAGGGTGCCGCGCGCGTTGAGCCAGAAGGCGCGGTGGAACTGTTCCTCGGTGATCTCGCCGAGGACGGCGGGTTCGCCCATCCCGGCGCTGGCCCACAGCACGTCGATCGAGCCCTTTTCCCGCTTGACGGTGTCGTACAAGCGGTCCAGGTCGTCCAGTTCGGCCGCGTCACCCTGGACGGCAGTGACGTTGCGGCCGATCAGCTTGACGGCGTCGTCCAGTGCTTCCTGCCGCCGGGCCTGGATGAAGACGTGCGCTCCTTCCTCGACGAACAGTTTGGCGCCGGCCAGTGCCATGCCGGTGGATCCGCCGGTGATCACCGCTACCTTGCCATCGAGCTTTCCCACGATCACTCCATTGAATTGATGGGTATCTGAAACAGTGTGCGCATTCTGGGCCTGGGTCCTGCTATCAAGTTCCGCTGTCGAATTCTTGTGCCGAATTGACTTCGGCCCCGTTGGGTGTTTATTCAGGTTGTCATTGGCTTGAGTGGGTGTCCAAGACCTCTTTTAGTCGTGGTGATACCCTGGAGGTATCACCGGACCGGGGAGGCGCCATGGATCTGGACCTGCGCAAATTGCGGTACTTCGTCGCCGTGGCCGACCGGTTGCACTTCGGCCGCGCTGCCGATGAGCTCCATATCGCGCAGCCGGTGCTCAGCCGGCAGATCCGCGCGCTCGAGCAGGATCTCGGCGCCTCGCTGTTCACCAGGGATCGCCACGGCGTAGCGCTGACCGACGCGGGCCGACAGCTGCTGGACGATGCCGGTCCGCTGCTGGCCTCCGCGCACGCGGTCCGCCGCCGGGTGTCCGTGGCCGCCCGCGGCAGCCGACGGCTGATGGTCGGTTTCCGGGCCGGTATCCCGGTCATCCCGGCGGCGCGGGCGTTCGAGGCCAGGCACCCGGACGTGGTCGTGGACGTGCAGCGGATCGAAGGGGACGACCAAGCCCCGATGCTGCTCGACGGCCGTATCGATGTCGGCTATGTGCGGCTCCCCATCAATGAGGCCGGCCTGCGCGTCACCCCGCTGTACACCGAGCCGCGGGTGGCAGTGCTGCCCGCCGGTCACCGGTTGGCCGGCAAGGAGGAGGTCACCGAGGCCGACCTGGCCGGCGAACCGCTGCTCTGGAATGGCGACCCGAGCACACAGCCGACCAGGCGCCCGCACCCTAACGCCGGGTACCTGGTGCGCGGGGTGGACGAGACGCTCGAGCATGTCGCGGCCGGCCGGGGCATCTCGTTCCTGGCCCGTTCGGCGTCCGTGTTCTACTCACATCCGGACGTCATCTATGTGCCCATCCCGGATCTGGCGCCCGAACAGGTGTGCCTCGCGGTGGCGGCATCGCGCACCTCGCGGGTGGTCGATGACTTCTTCACCGCGGCTCAGGCGACGGCCGAGATCACGGCAGAATGCGGGAACTATGAAATGTGGCAGCTTGGAAGCGATGCCGTTGCAAAGAACGGTTGACCCACGAGCAGCGGATTCAGTCCGTTCAGGCAAAGTTGACGCCCCGACACCCAAAAAAGGACGTTTCCGCAGGTCAGGTCACGTCTATGGTGAGGCGGGTGGGACTCGAACCCACGGCCGACGGATTATGAGTCCGCTGCTCTGCGCTACGCCGAATTCGCTCCCCGCTGACTTCCCAGTCCCAGCCATAGGGCTGGTAGCAGCCAGACTCAGAACCTTCCTGGCCACACCGCCCGAAACCAACCGGGCCACTCCTAGGCTGAGTCACCATCCGGCAACAGCCCTGTTCGCGCTAGCCGGAGCAGGCGTCCCATGCGTGTCACCGGGAGACGAACGGCCCGTCGATGACCGTCTCTCTGCGTCCTTCAGTCAGCAATCTGCTCGCGATTCCTCCCCCAATCCCTCGCGCTAGCGAAAACGTGGCTCGAACAGCGACGGGAGATCGAGGTCGGCGCGGCGGCCAAGTGGACGAGCATCCCCACCTCCCCCAGGAGGACACTCACGCGCCACCCCGCTGATGTGGCATTTCATCGGACGTCTTCCGTGAGACGGAAGTCGTATTGCGGCCCAGTGATGTCTGCCCGAACGATGCCACCACCATCAGAGACGGGAGCCGGCCTTCATGCCTCACATGACGTCGTTCGCCAGAAACCAGTGGTACGTCGCCGCCTACACCTACGAAGTGGGGCGCGAGTTGCTCGGGCGGACGGTTCTCGGTGAACCGCTCGTCCTCTACCGGACCGAGGAGGACGGGACGGCCGTCGCCCTGTCGGACCGCTGTGTGCACCGGCGCTTCCCTCTCTCGGAGAGCCGGCTCGACGGTGACCGGATCGTGTGCGGCTATCACGGGTTCACGTACGACACGACGGGCACCTGCGTGTACGTGCCGGGGCAGAAACGGATACCGCGCACCGCACGCGTCGCCTCCTACCCGGTCGTGGAGCGGGACTTGTTCGTGTGGGTCTGGATCGGCGACCCGGCCCTCGCCGATCCGGGAGCCGTCCCCCGCGCCCCGCACATGGACTCGCCCGACTGGACGACGGTCAGCGGTATGGAACCCATCGACGCGGACTACGGGCTCCTCGTCGACAACCTCCTCGACCTGTCGCACGAGACCTATCTGCACGGCGGCTACATCGGTACGCCCGAGGTCGCCGAGACGCCGATCGCCACCGAGGTCGACGAGGGCGCCGGCATCGTGCGCGTCTCCCGGCACATGGACGACGCCGAGTGCCCGCCGTTCTACGCCCGTTCGACCGGCATCGAGGGCCGCATCACACGCTGGCAGGACATCGAGTACCACGCGCCGTGCCTCTATCTGCTGCACAGCAGGATCGCGCCAGTCGGTGTGCTGCCGGAGGCGGACGGCAGTGACCCGAACGCCTTCCACACCGAGATCACGTACGCGATCACGCCGTCCGGCGAGGGCAGGGTGTACGACTTCTGGGCGGTCTCCCGTGACTTCGCCCGCTCGGACGACGATGTGACCACGTTCCTGCGGGACTTCAACCACACGGTCGTGATGCAGGACGTCGACGCCCTCAACCTCCTCCAGAAGTCCCTGGGCACCGAACGCCCCGGCTACCAGGAGCTGAGCATCAACATCGACACCGGCGGTCTCGCGGCCCGGCGCATCCTCGCCCACCTGGCCGAGGAGGGCGACAAGCCGATGGAGAGGGTCCGGTGACCGGTCCGACCGGCGAGATCTACCGCGTCGACTGGGTCCCGGGCACCGACTTGCTGCACGGCACCTGTCACTGCGGCGCCGAGCACACGGCCCAGGACCCGATCGCGATGTGGGAGTGGATGCTCGCCCATCCCGAGGGGCACGGAGCGCGGAGAGCCGGCCAGGGACGGCACGGGAGCGGGAGCGGATCACAGGGAAAGGACTCATGACCGCGTTCGAGGCCGAACTCGTCGTCGAGCGGCGGGAGTCCGTCGCCGACGGCGTGCTCGCCCTGACCCTGTGTCATCCACTCGGCGCGGACCTTCCGTCCTGGGAGCCGGGCGCGCACATCGACGTCGTGCTCGGGCCGGACCTGGAGCGGCAGTACTCCCTGTGCGGTGATCCGGCGCAGCGCGGGATCTGGCGGATCGCGGTGCTGCGTGAGCCGGACGGGCGGGGCGGATCGGCCCACGTGCACGACCGGTTGGGCGTAGGTGACAAGGTTCGTGTCCGGGGTCCGCGCAATCACTTCGCGCTCGCGCCCGCCCCGCGCTACCGGTTCGTCGCGGGCGGCATCGGCATCACCCCGATCCTGCCGATGCTCGCCGCGGCCGAGGCGGCGGGCGCGGAGTGGACGCTGCTGTACGGCGGGCGGACCCGCGGCTCCATGGCGTTCACCGAGGAGTTGGGGCGCTACGGAGACCGGGTCGTCCTCGCTCCGCAGGACGAGACCGGACTGCTCGACGTCGCCGCCGTGCTGGACGAGGTCGCCGAGGGCACCCTCGTCTACTGCTGCGGTCCCGGGCCGCTTCTCGACGCGGTGGAGGAGCGCTGCCCGGCCGGGCTGCTGCACGTGGAGCGGTTCCGGCCGAAGTACCAGGAGGGCGGCGGGGAAACGGAGTTCGAGGTCGTCCTGGAGCGGTCCGGGCGGACGGTGACCGTCGCCCCCGGTGTCTCCGTCCTCGACACCGTGCGCGCCGCCGGCGTCGAGGTGCTCTTCTCCTGCACCGAGGGCACGTGCGGGACCTGCGAGACGGATGTGCTCGAAGGGACCCCGGACCACCGGGACTCGGTGCTCACGGACGAGGAGCGGGAGGCGGGCGAGACCATGCTCATCTGCGTGTCCCGCTGCCACGGGAACCGGCTCGTGCTGGACCTGTGACCGCGAGGTCCCCCTCGATCCGCGCGACGGTCGCCAGCAGGTGGGGAAGCAGGTCGCGGCGGACGGATTCGAGGCTGTTGCGGCTGGCGTGCACGGGGATGTTCACGGCCGCCACCACGGCGCCGTCCCGGTCCCGCACCGGGGCGGCGACCGAGCGCAGGCCCTCCTCCAACTCCTGGTCGACGATGGCGTATCCCTGCCGCCGCACCTGGCCGAGCTCCTCCTTCAGGAGGTCCGGCACGACGATCGTGCATGCCGTCAGAGGGCGCAGAACGGCTCGCTCCAGCCGGGCGTCGATCTCCTCGTCCGTGAGGTGCGCGAGGATCACCCGGCCCACGGAGGTGACATGGGCCGGGAAGCGGGTGCCGACGGTGATCGTCGCCGTCATGATGCGCCGGGTCGGGACCCGGGCCACGTACACGATGTCGTCGCCGTCGAGGACACAGAGCGAGCTCGACTCCCCCACCTGTTCGGCGAGTTGCTCCAGATGCGGCAGGGCGATCTCCGGGAGGGTGAAGCCGGAGAGATAGGCGTAGCCGAGTTCCAGCACGCGCGGGGTGAGCCGGAAGACACGGCCGTCCGTGCGGACGTACCCGAGATCGACCAGGGTCAGCAGGAAGCGGCGTGCCGCGGCGCGGGTCAGGTCGCAGCCGCGCGCGACCTCACTGAGTGTCAGTTCCGTTCGGTCGGCGCCGAATACGCGGATGACGGCGAGTCCGCGTTCGAAGGATCGGACGAAGTGGGGCTCTCGGGCTGCTGCAGGCATCGTCGCCTCCAGAGGGACATACGGAGCACTCTCCGCACGGGCCGAGAGCGCACTTCAATAACTGTCAACAATATTGTTAGCCAAGGCCATTGACCCGGCACGGACGGGGTTCTACCTTCGCGCTGAGCACCATTGTGCGGTGTGCGCACAACCTGTCGGAACACTTTCGTCTGCACAGGAGGAGCCATGCGTCGTCTGCTCGCCGGTATCGCGGTCGGAGCCTTCCTGGTCGCCGCGTCGGCCTGCGGTTCGTCCGACGGCGGCGGCGCCTCGGACAAGAACTCTTCGTCCGGCGGTACCACCACCGTCAAGGTGGGGATCATCCCCATCGTCGATGTCGCCCCGGTCTATCTGGGCCAGAAGAAGGGCTTCTACAGCAAGCGCGGCCTGAAACTGTCGATGACGCCCGCACAGGGCGGCGCGGCGATCGTGCCGGGTGTCGTCTCGGGCCAGTTCCAGTTCGGGTTCTCCAACATGACCTCGCTGATGATCGCCCAGTCCAACGGCGTTCCCGTGAAGGCCATCGCGAACGGTGTCGCCTCGACGGGTGTCGCCGGCAAGGACTTCGGCGCCATCACGGTCAAGAAGGGCAGCGCCATCACCTCGGCGAAGGACCTGGAGGGGAAGAAGGTCGCCGTCAACACGCTGAAGAACATCAATGAGACGGCCGTGCGCGAGTCGGTGCGCAAGGCGGGCGGCGATCCGTCCGAGGTGAAGTTCGTCGAGCTCGCCTTCGACCAGATGCCCGCGGCCCTCGACAGCGGCCAGATCGACGCCGCCATGGTGGTCGAGCCCGCGCTCGCGACGGTCAAGAGCCAGGGCGGCACCGAGATCGCCTCGTCCCTGGTCGACGTGGCGAAGGACCTCACCGTCGCCATGTACTTCACCTCGAACCAGTACGTGACGCAGCACCCCGACGTGGTGAAGAAGTTCCAGGAGGCCACCGCGGAGTCCCTCGCCTACGCCGACGCCCACCCGGACGAGGTCCGGAACATCGTCACCACGTACACGAAGATCCCGACGGCCCTGCTGGCGAACGTGACCCTGCCCAAGTGGCCGGCCGAGCCGAACCGGACCTCCATCGAGGCGCTGGAGAAGCTGGGCGAGCAGGACGGGCTCTTCAAGACGGCGCCCGATCTGGACAAGCTGCTGCCGTGAAGCGGAAGCAAGCGCGTGGCAGTGGCTCCGCCGGGTGGGCCGTGAACGCCGCTCTGGGCGCCGCCGGGCTCGCGGCCTTCCTCGCCCTCGGCGAGGTGGTGCCGCGGCTCGGCGTGGTCAAGGAGCAGTACTTCCCTCCGACCAGCAGGATCGCCCGGGCGCTCGGCGACGAGATCACCGACGGCGCCTTCTGGAGCGATCTCGGGGACACCCTCACCGGCTGGGCGCTGGGCCTGGCGATCGCGGTCGGCGCGGGCATCGTGGTGGGCGTGGTCGTCTCGGTCGTGCCGTATCTGCGCGAGGTGACCGCCTCGACGATCGAGTTCCTGCGCCCGATCCCCTCCGTGGCCCTGATCCCGCTCGCCGTCCTCCTCTACGGCACCGAGCTGCGGTCGGTGCTCCTCCTCGTCGTGTACGCGTCCTTCTGGCAGGTCCTCGTCCAGGTCATGTACGGCGTGCGGGACGTCGACCCGGTGGCGGAGGAGACGGCGCGCTCGTACGGGCTCGGCACCTGGGCCCGGGTCCGTCATGTGCTGTGGCCGACGGCCCTCCCGTACGTCATGACGGGTGTCCGGCTGGCCGCGGCGGTCGCGCTCATCCTCACCGTGACCGCCGAACTCGTCATCGGCGCACCGGGGTTGGGAGCGCGCATCGCGGTCGCCCAGACCTCGCAGGCCGTGCCCGAGATGTACGCGCTGATCGTCGTCACGGGCCTGCTCGGGCTGCTGATCAACGTGGGTGCGCGGACGGTGGAGCGGAATGCGCTGGCCTGGCACCAGTCGGTGCGCGGGGAGGTGGCGGTGTGACGGGCATCCCGCCCGAACCGACGAGGCCGAGCCCGTGGGGCAGCCTCCCCCTGCGGGTGCTGTTCGTCGCCGGGCTCCCCGTGCTGCTGATCGTCGTGTGGTGGCTCGCGTCGGACGGCAGCACCGACGTCTACTGGCCACCGCTGCGCACGATCCTCCGGACCTTCCCCGACGTCTGGACGGGCGACCGGCTCCGCGCCGACCTGGTGCCCAGCCTGCTGCGGCTGCTCGTCGGCTACACGTCGGCGGCGGTCGTGGGCGTCGCCCTCGGGACGGTCATCGGCTCCTACCGGAAGGTGCGGGCGGTGTGCGAGCCGGTCCTGGAATTCCTGCGGGCGGTGCCGCCGCCCGTCCTTGTTCCGGTCATCATGCTGTTCGCGGGCATCGGGGACACGATGAAGATCGTCGTGATCGCGAGCGGCTGTGTCTGGCCGATCCTGCTCAACACTGTCGAGGGGGTGCGTGCCGTCGACTCCGTGATGTCCGAGACGGCCCGCTCGTACGGCATCACCGGCCCGGCCCGGATACGCGCCGTCGTCCTGCCGTCGGCGAGCCCGCAGATCTTCGCGGGCCTGCGCCAGGCGCTGTCCATCGGGATCATCCTGATGGTCATCAGCGAGATGTTCGCGGCCAGCAACGGCCTCGGCTTCACCATCGTGCAGTTCCAGCGCGGCTTCGCGATCCCCGACATGTGGACCGGAATCCTGGTCCTCGGCCTGCTCGGTTTCCTCCTCTCGGTCGTCTTCCAACTCGTCGAGCGCCGGGTGCTCGGCTGGTACCACGGTCTGCGCGACTCCTCCCGGCGGTCCCCGTGACGCTCGCGAAAGGGCGGTCCATGCACGCGTCTTTGGTCGTATCCGGCCTGCGGAAGGTCTACGAGGGGTCAGGGCGCCGGGTGGAGGCGGTCCGGGACCTCACCTTCACGGTGGACGCGGGTGAACTCGTCTGCCTGGTCGGCCCGTCGGGCTGCGGCAAGACCACGCTGCTGAAGTGCATGGGCGGCCTGCTCACGCCGACTTCGGGCGAGGTACTGCTCGGGGGCCGGCGGGTGAACGGCCCGCCGCCGGGCATGGCGTTCGTGTTCCAGGAGTACGGGCGCAGTCTGTTCCCCTGGATGCGGGTCGGCGAGAACGTCGAACTCCCGCTGAAGCAGAAGAACCTGAGCAGGGCGCGACGGCGGGAGCTGGTCGCCGACGCGTTGGAGTCCGTGGGCCTGGCCGATGCCGCGGGGGCCTATCCCTGGCAGTTGTCCGGCGGGATGCAGCAGCGGGTCGCCATCGCGCGGGCACTGGCGTACGAGCCCGAAGTCCTGCTCATGGACGAGCCGTTCGCGGCGGTCGACGCGCAGACCCGCGCCGATCTGGAGGATCTGGTGCGTCGGCTGTGGCGGCAGCGCGGGATCACCATCCTGTTCGTGACCCATGACATCGACGAGGCCGTCTATCTGGGCGAGCGGGTGCTGGTCCTGTCGGCCTCCCCCACCGTCGTACAGGAGCAGCTGAAGGTCGATCTGCCGGAGGAGCGGGACCAGTTGCACACCCGGGTCGCCCCGCGCTTCGCCGAGTTGCGGACCCATGTGTACGAGCAGATCCAGGCGGCGAAGCGCGGGGAGTCGGTCACGAAGACAGATGCGCCTCCACCTCGCTGAACTGGCTCGCGGGCCGGCTGGTCCGTTCATGGTGGGGGCGGAAGCAGCGCTGTGCGGTCCGGCGGTCTCAGGCGCGCAGCCAGACCGCCGTGTCCGGCGGAAGGAACCCGTCGGCGTCCAACGGGCCGCTGACGAGCAGGACATGGGAGTGTTCCGGGAGCTCGACGGCGCCGTCGGAGAGGTTGACGACACAGAGCAGGCCGTCCGGACGGGCGAAAGCGAGGACGTTCTCGGGTGCGGACCGCCAGCTCAGCGGGCCGTCACCGAAGCCCGGTTCGGTGCGGCGGATGCGGAGCGCGGCACGGTAGAGGCTCAGCATCGAGGTGGAGTCCTCCGCCTGGCGGTCGGCGGCGTACGCGGGCCAGCCGGCGGGCTGGGGCAGCCAGGGGTCGCCGCCGAATCCGGCGTACGGGGCGTCGGCGGCCCAGGGCAGCGGGACCCGGCAGCCGTCGCGGCCCGGGTCCGTGCCGCCTGAGCGGAAGTGCATCGGGTCCTGGATGCTGTCGAGTGGCAACTCCACCTCGGGCACGCCGAGTTCCTCGCCCTGGTAGACGTACACGGAACCGGGCAGGGCGAGCGAGAGCAGAGCGGCGGCGCGGGCCCGGCGGGTACCGAGAGCCAGGTCGGTGGGGGTGCCGAAGGCCTTGGCGGTGAAGTCGAAGCCGGAGTCCGTGCGGCCGTAGCGGGTGACCGTGCGGGTCACGTCGTGGTTGCACAGCACCCAGGTGGCGGGCGCCCCCACGGGGGCGTGCTCGGCGAGGGTCTCGTCGATGGAGGTGCGCAGCCGGCCGGCGTCCCAAGGGCAGGACAGAAAGGAGAAGTTGAAGGCGGTGTGCAGTTCGTCGGGGCGCAGATAGCGGGCGAAGCGTTCGGTGTCGGGGAGCCAGACCTCGCCGACGAAGATGCCGTCGTAGGCGTCGGCGACCGCCCGCCAGGAGCGGTAGATGTCATGGAGCTCGTCGCGGTCGACGTACGGGTTCGGGTCGCGGCCCTCGACGAAGTCGGGCAGGTCCGGGTCCTTGGCGAGCAGCGCGGCCGAGTCGATGCGTACACCGGCCACACCCCGCTCGAACCAGAAGCGCAGGATCTCCTCGTGCTCCTGGCGGACGGCCGGGTGCGCCCAGTTGAGGTCGGGCTGCTCGGGGGTGAAGAGGTGGAGGTACCAGTCGCCGTCGGGCAGCCGGGTCCACACCGGTTCGGCGGAGCCCGCGAACTGGGACGGCCAGTCGTTGGGCGGGAGTTCACCGTGTTCGCCGCGTCCGGGACGGAAGTGGAAGAGGTCGCGCTCGGGGCCGCCCGCCAGGGCCGCCCGGAACCAGGGGTGTCGGTCGGAGACATGGTTCGGCACGATGTCGACCAGGGTGCGGATGCCCAGCTCCCGGGCCTCGGCGATGAGTTTCTCCGCCTCGGCGAGTGTCCCGAAGGCCGGGTCGATGGCGCGGTAGTCGGCGACGTCGTAGCCGCCGTCGGCCAGGGGGGAGAGATACCAGGGGTTGAACCACAGGGCGTCCACGCCGAGTTCGGCGAGGTACGGGAGTCTGGCGCGGACGCCCGCGAGGTCGCCGGTGCCGTCGCCGTCGCCGTCCGCGAAGCTGCGGACGTACACCTGGTAGATGACGGCGGAACGCCACCACGCGGACTGATTTCGGGCAGGGCGGGGCTGTCCCACGGTGCGTTGCCTTTCGTTCGAGGAGGTCACGTACAGGCGTCAGCCCTTGGTGCTGCCCGCGCTGATTCCGGCGATGATGTGCCGCTGGAACACCAGGAACATCACGACCATGGGAATGCTGGCGATCACCATCGCGGCGATGAGCACGGTCAGTTGGATGTTCTGCGAGAGCTGGACGAGCGCCACGCTGATGGGCTGCTTGTCGGTGTCGGAGAAGACCATCAGCGGCCAGAGGAAGTCCTGCCAGACTGCGACCAGGGCGAAGATCGACACGACTCCGAGGACGGGCCGGGACATCGGCAGCACGATCGACCACAGGGTGCGCAGCCGTCCGGCGCCGTCGATCTCGGCGGCCTCCAGGACATCGCGCGGGATCTGGTCGAAGAAGCGCTTGAGGAGATAGAGGTTGAAGGCGTTGGCGACGGCCGGCAGCCAGATGCCCAGCGGGTCGTTGAGCAGACTGGTGTGGATGAGGGGCAGGTCGGCGACCGTCAGGTACTTCGGGACGACCAGGGCCTGCGCCGGGACCATCAGGGTGGCGAGGATGCCGCCGAGGATCACCTTGCCGAAGGCCGGCTTCAGCTTGGACAGGGCGTAGGCCGCGGCGGTGCAGAAGACGAGCTGGAGAAGCCAGGCCCCGGCCGCCTGGACGACCGTGTTCCACAGGTGCGTGGGCAGGTCCATCAGGTCCCACGCGTCGGTGTACCCGCCGAGGTGCCAGTGGTCCGGCACGAGGGTCGGCGGTGTGCGCGTCACCTCGTCCGGCGACTTCATGGCGCCGGTCACCATCCAGTAGACGGGGAAGAGGAAGGCCAGCGCGAAGAGCAGGACGACACCGCTGAAGACCGTCCAGTAGACGGCCCTGCCGCGCGGGCGGGACAGGGTGAGCGGGGAGACCAGGGTGCGCGTGCTCATGTGTCGTCCCCTTCCGAGCGGGTCAGCCGCAGGTACAGCGCGGAGAAGGCGCTGAGCAGGACGAGCAGCATGACGCTGAGCGCGCAGGCCCCGCCGAAGTCGTTGTAGAGGAAGGCGTACTTGTAGATCAGGTAGAGCACCGTGACGGTCTTGTCCTCGGGGCCGCCGCCGGTGATCACGAACGGCTCGGTGAAGACCTGCATGGTGGCGATGATCTGCAACAGCATCAGCATGAGGATGATGAAGCGGGTCTGCGGGATCGTGACATGCCGGACCCGCTGCCAGATGTTCGCGCCGTCCAGCTCGGCCGCCTCGTACAGCTCGCCGGGGATGCTCTGGAGCGCGGCGAGGTAGATCAGGACGGTGCCGCCGAGGTTGGCCCAGGTGGCGACGATGACCAGGGAGACGAGGGCGGTGTCGGCGCCGTTGGACCAGTTCGAGGTCGGCAGGTGCAGAGCGCGCAGCGTCTCGTTGGCGAGGCCCGCTCCGGGATCGTAGAACCACTTCCACAGCAGGGCGCTGACCACCGGCGGGATCATCACCGGTAGATAGACCACGACTCTGAAGAAGGCTTTCGCGTGCCGCAGTTCGTTGAGCACCAGCGCCATCACGAAGGGGACGGCGAAGCCGATGAGCAGGGCGAGGAGCGTGAAGGTGAGGGTGTTGCGCCAGGCGGCGGTGAACTCCGGGTCGTGGAAGACCCGGGTGAAGTTGGCGGTGCCGACCCATTCGCCGCCGCTGCCCGGCGTGTACTTCTGGAAGGCGATCACGACCGCGCGGATCGCCGGATACCAGGAGAACAGGGCGAAGCAGAGCAGGCCGCCGATCAGGAAGGCGTAGGCGCGGGACTGGTCGGCCAGGCGCCGGCGCCACGGTCCCCCGGTCCGGCGCCCGGCCGACCGCGGCACCTCCGGCACGCCGACGGCGGCCGGAGGGAGCGCTGCGGGGGGCTTCGATGCGGTCTTCATGAACGGTGTCAGCCTCGGGCCAGGATGGAGTCGATCTTTCCGGAGGCGTCCTTGAGGAGCTGGTCGACGTCGGCGTCCCTCTTGGTGAGGACCGCGGAGACGGCGCCGTCGAGGACGGAGTAGATCTGCTGCGCCTGCGGGGGCTCGATCTTCATCTGCAGGCTCTGGTTGCCGTCGAGGAAGGCCTGGTAGTTCTCCACGGGCACGTTGGCGTTGGCCTTCTTGACCTCTTGGTCCTTGGTGTCCGCGGCGCCGGTGAACAGGCGCGGCTCGGGCAGGCCGACGGGGGCGTTGTTCTGCTTGGCGCGGGCGTAGTCACCGAGGAAGCCGTCGCCGGGCGTCAGGAACATGTGCTCGAGCCACTTGAGGCCGGCCTTGATCTGCTCCGGGGTGTCTTTCTTGTTGAACATGTAGCCGTCGCCGCCGATGAGCGTGCCCTTGCCGCCGGGCATGGGCGCGAGGGCGAGGTCGTTGTAGTTGCCGCCCTTCTCCTTGACGAGGATCGGGATGTTGTCGGGCGCGGAGAGGTACATGCCGAGCTTGCCGGAGCCCATCATCTGCTGGACGTCGTTGATGACCAGCAACTGCTTGCTGCCCATGGAGTTGTCGCTCCAGCGCATGTCCTTGAGGTTCTGCAGGACCGCCTTGCCCTCGGGGCTGTCGATCGTGGACTTCTTGCCGTCCTCACCGACGACGTTCCCGCCCTGCGAGTAGAGCTCGGCGGTGAAGTGCCAGCCGCCCTGGTTCTGCGCGCTGTAGTCGGCGTAGCCGACCGTGCCCTTGCCGAGCGCGGCTATCTTCTTGGCGTCCGCGCGCAGCTCTTCCCAGGTGGCCGGGGGCTTCTCGGGGTCGAGGCCGGCCTTCTCGAAGAGCTTCTTGTTGTAGATGAGGCCCATCGAGTAGCCGGTGCGGGGGATTCCGTAGATCTTGCCGTCGACGGTGTAGATGTCGCGCAGCTGCTGCTGGATGGTGCTGTAGCTCTTGAGGTCCTTGACGTAACTCGTGATGTCGGCGGCCTGGTTGACGTCGACGACGTGTTTGGCGTCGGTGAAGTACGTGTAGAACACGTCCTCCATCTGACCGCCCGCCAGCTTGGCGTCGAAGGTCTTGGGGTCCTGACACGGGAACGCGTCGTGCGCGACGACGTCGATGTCCGGGTTGGCCTTCTCGAACGCCTTGATGTCGGCGTCGAAGAACGAGCGGTCGACCTTGGCGCTCTTCGGCGGCTCGCAGTTGACCGTGATGCGGGTCTTTCCGTCGGCCGTGTCGTCGTCGCCCGAACCGCAGGCGGTTGCGGTGAGCGCGACGGAGGACGCCATGAGCATGACGAAGGTACGGCGGAACCCGGTGTTTCTCATTGGTGGACCCCTTCGGGCAGGAGCGAGGAAGGCCCACGGCGGGCGCGCCGCCGTGTTCTGGCGCCGCACACTCAAGCACTGCCGACATCTGTCCGCAAGATGTCGCGCAGAATCTGTAATTATTTGACAGGGGTAGGGGTCATTGGGGCGGGTGGTTGCGGACCTCCGTCACGGACCTGCGTCACGGACGCCCCTCGCGGACCTCAGCCGCGCGGCGCCTGCCCGGTCGACCCGCGGACCACCAACTCCGGTTCGAAAAGGAGCTCTTCGGCGGTCACACTGCTGCCGCCGATCTGCGCGTTCAGCAGCTCCACCGCCGCGCGCCCCATGGCCTCGATCGGCTGGCGGACCGTGGTCAGCGGGGGTTCGGTGCAGTTCATGAACGCCGAGTCGTCGTACCCGACGACGGAGATCTCACCCGGGACGCTGAGCCCCTTGCGGCGGGCGGCCCGTACGGCGCCGAGCGCGAGCGGGTCGCTGGCGCAGATGATGCCGGTGACACCGCGGTCGAGCAGCCGGGTGGCCGCGGCCTGACCGCCCTCCAGCGAGAACATCGCCCGGGCGACGTGCTCGTCGGGCAGGTCCGGCGCGAGAGCGCGCGCCGCCGCGAGCTTGCGGCCCGAGGGCATGTGGTCGCCGGGGCCGAGGACGAGCCCGATCCGCTCGTGGCCGAGCGAGTCGAGATGACGCCAGGCCTGCTCGACGGCGACGGCGTCGTCGCAGGAGACACAGGGGAAGCCGAGGTGCTCGATGGCCGCGTTGACCAGCACCACCGGAATATTGCGGTCCGCGAGCAGCCGGTAGTGGTCGTGCGGCGCGTCGGCCTGGGCGTACAGACCGCCGGCGAACACCACGCCGGAGACCTGCTGCTGGAGCAGCAGCTCCACATAGTCGGCCTCGGAGACCCCGCCCTTGGTCTGGGTGCAGAGCACCGGGGTGAGACCGAGCTGCGCGAGCGCTCCGCCGATCACTTCGGCGAAGGCCGGGAAGATCGGGTTCTGCAGCTCGGGCAGGACGAGCCCGACGAGCCGCGCGCGTTCGCCGCGCAGCTGGGTCGGCCGCTCGTAGCCGAGGACGTCGAGGGCGGAGAGCACCGCCTGCCGAGTGGAGGCGGAGACTCCGGGCTTGCCGTTGAGCACCCGGCTGACCGTGGCCTCACTGACCCCGACCTTCTTCGCCACCTGAGCAAGTCGTCGCGTCATGCGCGCAAGAATAGCGCAAGAAATGCAAGCTGCTTGCGTAAAGAATCGCCCTACTTCACGCTCGCGCCCGCCGCGATCATCAGGGTGCCGCCCACAGACCGCGGACATGGCCCAGATGGCGCGTCATCACCGCGCGGACGGCGCGCTCGTCGCGCTCCACGAGGGCGTCGAGGAGTTCCAGGTGCTCCTCCGCCGAGGCCTCCAGACGGCCTGCCTCGACCAGGGCGGTGAGCCCGTACAGGCGCGAGCGCTTGCGCAGGTCTCCGACGACCTCGACCAGATGCGCGTTGCCCGCGAGGGCCAGCAGGCCGAGGTGGAAGCGGATGTCCGCCTCCACGTAGGCGATGAGATCACCGGCGGCCGCCGCGGTCACGATCTCCCGGGCGGCCGGCCGCAGCGCCTCCAGCGAGACGGGGTCCGCCGTGGTGGCCAACTGCACGACGGTGGGGATCTCGATGAGCGAGCGGATGTGGGTGTATTCGTCGAGCTGCTTCTCCGAGACCGCCGTGACCCGGAACCCCTTGTTCGGCACCGTGTCGACCAGACCCTCCTTGGCCAGGTCGAGCATGGCCTCGCGGACCGGCGTCGCCGATACCCCGAAGCGGGCCGCCAGCGTGGGCGCCGAGTAGATCTCGCCGGCCCGCAGTTCGCCCGCGATCAGCGCGGCGCGCAGCGCGTCGGCCACGCGCTCGCGGTAGCTGCTCCGCTTGCCCCCCAGCGTGGGCAGGTCGGGAGCGGCTGAGGGTGCGCTGCTGCGCTGGGCGGCCATCGGGGTCTCCTCGTACGGGCCGGTACGTCGTCTCGTCGTACCGGCCGGGTGGCGCGTGTGCCATATCACGTGTTACTCGGGCTACCAGTATCCACGCCCCGGAGCGGGGCCGCTCACAGGACGAACCCGGCCGGGAACGGGTCCGAGGGGTCGAGCAGGTACTGGGCGGTCCCCGTGATCCACGCGCGCCCCGTGAAGCTGGGCAGCACGGCGGGCATCCCGGCGACCTCGGTCGTGCCGAGCAGCCGCCCGGTGAACCGCGTCCCGATGAAGGACTCGTTCACGAACTCGGTGTCCAGGGGGAGTTCACCCCGGGCGTGCAGCTGGGCCATGCGAGCGCTGGTGCCCGTACCGCAGGGCGAACGGTCGAACCAGCCGGGGTGGATCGCCATAGCATGCCGCGAGAAGCGGGCCGTGGCCCCGGGCGCGTACAAGTGGACGTGGTGGCAGCCCCGGATGGACGGGTCCTCCGGGTGCACGGGCTCGCCCTCGGCGTTGATCGCGTCCATCAGCGCCAGTCCCGCCGCGAGGATCTCGTCCTTGCGGGAGCGGTCGAAGGGCAGGCCGAACTGCTCCAGCGGCAGGATCGCGTAGAAGTTCCCGCCGTAGGCCAGGTCGTACGTCACCGTGCGGCCGTCGGCGAGGGTGGCCTTGCGGTCGAGGCCGACGGCGAAGGACGGCACGTTCTTCAGCGTGACCGCCTTGGCCGCGCCGTCCTCGACGGCGACCTCGGCGACGACGTGACCCGCCGGGGTGTCGAGCCGGATCGTGGTCACGGGCTCGACGACCTCGACCATGCCGGTCTCCACCAGCACCGTCGCGACCCCGATGGTGCCGTGTCCGCACATCGGCAGATAGCCCGACACCTCGATGTAGATCACGCCGTAGTCGCAGTCCGGCCGGGTGGGCGGCTGGAGGATGGCGCCGCTCATCGCCGCGTGGCCGCGCGGCTCGTTCATCAGGAACTGCTTGATGTCGTCGCGGTGCTCACGGAAGTACAGCCGCCGCTCGTTCATGGTCGCGCCCGGGACCGTGCCGATCCCGCCGGTGATCACCCGCGTGGGCATGCCCTCGGTGTGCGAGTCGACGGCGTGCAGGACGAGTTTGCTGCGCATGGCACTCCTGAGTGAGGTCGGCTGAGTGAGGTCGGCAGGGGCATGGAGGCCGGTCACGGCTCAGGCGAGACCGGCGGCGACGGCCCGGTGCGTGGCCAGGCGCACGGCGGCCTCCTGCTCGGGCAGCAGGGGGACGCGCGGCGGCCGGACCGGACCTCCGTGGCGGCCGACGATGTCCATGGACAGCTTGATGGCCTGGACGAACTCGACCTGGGAGTCCCAGCGCAGCAGCGGGTGCAGTTCACGGTAGAGCTTGCCCGCCGTGTCCAGGTCACCGGCGACGGCGGCGCGGTAGAGCTCGACGCTCGCGCGGGGCAGCGCGTTCGGGTAGCCGGCCACCCAGCCCTTGGCCCCCGCGACGGCGAGTTCGAGAAGGACGTCGTCGGCGCCGATCAACAGGTCGAGTTCCGGGACCAGTTCGGCGATGCGGTAGGCGCGGCGCACATCGCCGGAGAACTCCTTGACCCCCTGGATGGAACCGGCGGCGTGCAGCTTCGCGAGGAGTTCGGGCACCAGGTCGACCTTGGTGTCGATCGGGTTGTTGTACGCCACGACCGGGACGCCGGCCCGGGCGACCTCTTCGTAGTGGGCGAGGACGGAACGCTCGTCCGCGCGATAGGCGTTGGGCGGAAGCAGCATCACGGCGCCGCAGCCCGCGTCCCTCGCCTGCTCGGCCCAGCGGCGGGCCTCGGCCGAGCCGTACGCGGCGACGCCGGGCATCACCCGGGAGCCCCCGACCGCGGCGACGGCGGTCTCGACGACCTTGGCGCGCTCTTCGGGCGTGAGCACCTGGTACTCACCGAGGGAGCCGTTCGGTACGACGCCGTCGCAGCCGTTCTCGACGAGCCAGGCGCAGTGCTCGGCGTACCGGTCGTAGTTCACGGAGAGGTCGTCGTCGAGCGGGAGCGCGGTGGCGACGAGGACTCCGCGCCAGGGGCGGCTGTCGGGGGTGACGGTCATGAGGTGTTCATCCCTCTCAATAGGGTGTGACATTTTACTGCCGGTCGGGGTGGGGGCGAGGTCAAGTCGGCGGGGTCGTGTCGGAGGGGTGCATGTCGGAGGGGCGGAAGGGCGCGTGCCGGAAGAGGGCGCGGTGAGGCGGGTCCAGAGGGCGGGGTCGGCGAGGCGGGTCACCGGAGGCCGGGTCGGCGAGGCGGGTCACGGAGGGCCGGAGGGAGGGTCCGGGCCATGTGTCAGCCGTCATCGTCCGTCCCGGCGCGAGCGAGCACGCCGAGCGGTACCGGGCGGGCCAACAGCCGCCGTGCGGCCGTCTGTTCGCAGCCGACGAGCCCGGCGACCGCGGGTTCGCACATCCGGCCCTGGCACCATCCCATCCCGGCGCGGGTGAGCAGCTTCACCGTCCGTACGTCGCCGGCGCCCAGGTCGGCGACGGCCTCGCGGACGCGGCCGCCGGTGACCTCCTCGCAGCGGCACACGACGGTGTCGTCGGTGACCTGGTCCGTCCAGTGCGCGGGCGGCGCGTACACCGTGTCGAGTGCGGCGAAGAACCTCCGCATTCTTGTACGGGACCTGGCAGCCCGGGCCACGGAGCGCGGGTCGGGTTCCGCGCCGGAGAGCCGGGCGGCGATCGACCGGCCCGCGATGTGTCCCTCGGCCAGGGAGAGCGCGGCGCCGCCGATGCCGGTGGTCTCACCCGCGGCCCAGATGCCGGGCACGTCGGTGCGCTGCTCGTCGTCCACCTCGACCTTCAGCCCGTCTATACGGCAGCCGAGCGCTTCGGCGAGATCGGTGTGCGGGATCATCCCGTGTCCGACGGCGAGCGTGTCGCAGGGAATACGGCGCTCGGTTCCGGGCCTGACCCTCCCGTCCCGGCCGAGCGCTGCGACGGTGACGGCGTCGAGCCGCTCCTCGCCATGGGCCTCCACGACGGTGTGCGACGGAACGAACGGCACGCGATGACGCAGGAGTTGAACGGCGTAACGGGCTCCCTCGGCGAGCTTGCCCGGCTGAGCCGCCAGCGCCCCGGCCCTGCGGACGAACGCTCTCGGCTCGGCGGACTCCACGAGCGCGGCGACCTCGACCCCGGCGGCGGCCAGTCCGGTCGCCACGGGCAGCAGCAGCGGTCCGGTGCCCGCGACGACAGCCGTCCGCCCCGGCACGACGAGGCCGCCCTTGAGCATGGCCTGGGCGCCGCCCGCGGTCACGACGCCGGGGAGGGTCCAGCCGGGAAAGGGCAGCACCTTCTCGTATCCGCCGGTGGCGAGGAGCACGGCGTCGGCGCGCACGGTGCCGGAGCGCTCCTGGAGAGGACCGAGGAGGGAATGGACCGTGAATCCGGGTCGGGCGGCCACCCCGGCCCGTTCGACCAGCCAGACATGATGGTCCGTCAAGTGCTCGATCGTGCCCGCTTCCAGGTGTCCGGCGAGCCCCTGCTCCAGCCGTTCCCACGTGCGCCACTGATGGTGCAGCGCCTGGGGCCGGCGGGCGCCCAGCCCGCTCGCGGGGCGGCGGTAGAACTGCCCGCCCGCCGCCGCGGCCGCGTCGATCAGCGTGACGTGGATGCCGTGTGCCGCCGCCGCGAGGGACGCGGCGAGGCCGGCCGGGCCCGCGCCGATCACCGCGAGGTGGAGGCGTCCCTCAGTCATCGTGGCCCGTGCCTTCCTGTGTGCGGATCGTGTCGCCCGGCCGCAGCGGGACCAGACAGGCCCGCTGGTTGGGACGGTCGTTGACGGTGACGAGGCAGTCGAAGCAGACGCCGATGCCGCAGAAGACACCGCGGGGCCGGCCGGCGTCACGGGTGGTGCGCCAGGAGGTGATGCCCGCGGCCCACAGTGCGGCGGCGACGGTCTGGCCGGGCAGCGCCTCGACGTCCCGGCCGTCGAGCGTGACGGTGAACGCGGGGCCGGGCGCGGCCCGCACCAGGTCCAGAGGGTTCACGCGGCCTCCTCGGAGAAGCGGTCGGGCCGGAACGGCGTGAGGTCGAGGTCGGGTGTGAGGCCGGCCAGGACCTGCGCGATGAGCTGTCCGGTCCCGGTGGACAGTCCGATGCCCGCCCCCTCGTGCCCGCAGGCGTGGAAGAGACCTGGCGCCCGGGGGTCGGGGCCGATCGCCGGCAGATGGTCGGGCAGGTAGGGCCGGAAGCCGAGGTAGGTCCGCAGGGCGCGTACGTCCGACAGGAAGGGGAAGAGGCGCGTGGCGCCCGCGGCCAGTTCCCGGACGACGGGCAGCGAGAACGACCGGTCGAAGCCCACCCGTTCCCGGCTGGCGCCGATCAGGATGGGCCCGGCCGCTGTCCCCTCCACCACCGGCGAGGTCTGCAGAGCGGCCGAGTCGCTGGCGACATCGGCGACGTAGTCCGCGGCGTACACCTTGTGGCGCACCCGGCGCGGCAGGGGTTCGGTGACGAGGACGAAGCCTCGGCGGGGCAGCACGGGGAGAGTGACACCGGCGAGGGAGGCCACCGCCGCGCCCCAGGTCCCGGCCGCGTTGACGACGGCCGGCGCGTGCAGATCACCCCGGTCGGTGCGCACGCCGCGGACCGAGCCGTCCCCCGCGCGCTGCACCTCGGTCACGGTGCGCCCGGTCAGCAGCCGCGCCCCCGAGGCCCGTAGAAGATGCGCGGCGGCCAGGGCGGGCATCACCTGGGTGTCCTGCGGATAGTGCACGGCACCCGCGAGTCCGGGCGCCAAGTACGGTTCCAGGTCGTGGAGTCGGTCGGCGGCGACCGACTCGGCGAGGACACCGGCCGCCCGCTGGCCCGCCGCGAAAGTCTCCAGCGCGGTCAGCCCTTCGGGCGTGGAGGCCACCACGACGCCGCCCTTGGCCTCGTACTCGATCGCTTCCGCCCGTTCCTGGGCGAGGTCGGTCCACAGGCGCCCGGAGAGCAGTGCGAGGTCGAGCTCGGGCCCGGGTTCCTTGTCGGAGACGAGCAGGTTTCCCTCGCCCGCGCCGGTCGTGCCGCCGGCCACCGGGCCGCGGTCCACCACGGTGACGTCGAGGCCCGCGCGAGCCGCGTACAGTGCGCAGGCCGCGCCCACCATTCCGGCCCCGACGACCACGACATCGCAGGTAAATGGCTTGCTCACATCAGTACTATGTCACATGCTTCTCTCGCGCGGAACGGTCGACGCCCCCGCACGGACGCTGCACCCGTACGTCCCGTCGGGCGCGCTCCGGACGGCCCGACCCGCGCGAAACGACCTGGACCTGCGCGACACGACCTACACGAGAAGGTGCCTGACGTGGCCAAGGGCCGAAAGAACGGTCTCTACCGAGGAATCTCCGACGAGCTGTCCGCCCTGATGCGCACGGGCTGGGCCGACACCGAGCAGCACGAGCTGCGGCCGGACGAGCAGGCGGCCCACGCGGCCCGCCGTCGCGCCGCGCTCTCCGTCCTCTTCCCGGGCGAGCGGCTGGTCATCCCGTCCGGAGGTCTGAAGACCCGGTCGAACGACACCCACTACCCGTTCCGCCCGTACTCGGGCTATGTCCATCTGACGGGTGATCAGACCCGTGACGGCGCACTCGTGTTGGAGCCGCGCGCCGAGGGCGGTCACGACGCGCACTGCTACCAGCTCCCCCGCGACAGCCGGGACAGCGACGAGTTCTGGACGGGCATGACGGCCGAGCTGTGGATGGGCCGCCGCCGCTCCCTCGCCGAGTCGCAGCAGGTGCTCGGGCTCCCCTGCCGTGACATCCGCGCGATCTCCGAGGACCTGGCGGGCAGCGGTGTCCCGACCCGTGTCGTCCGCGGCCATGCCCCCGCGATCGAGGCGGCGCTCGTCACGGACGAGGACCGGGACGCCGAGCTGGAGGAGGCGCTGTCCGGGCTGCGGCTGGTCAAGGACGCGTGGGAGATCGGCGAGCTGCGCCGGGCGGTGGACTCCACCGTCCGCGGATTCACCGATGTCGTACGGGAGTTGTCGCAGGCGGTCGCCACCTCGGAGCGCTGGATCGAGGCCACCTTCTTCCGCCGCGCCCGCGTCGAGGGCAACGACGTCGGCTACGGCTCGATCTGCGCGGCCGGCGAGCACGCCACGATCATGCACTGGGTGGAGAACGACGGACCGGTCCGCCCCGGCGAACTGCTGCTGCTCGACGCGGGCGTGGAGACCCGCACCCTCTACACCGCCGACGTGACCCGCACCCTCCCGATCAGCGGCACGTTCACTCCGCTCCAGCGGAAGGTCTACGACGCGGTGTACGCGGCGCAGGAGGCGGGCATGGCGGCGGTGAAGCCGGGTGCCCGGTACCGCGACTTCCATGACGCCGCCCAGTGGTCGATGACCGAGCGGCTGGTGGCCTGGGGCTTCATCGAGGGCCCGGTGGAGCGCGCCTTCGACCTCGGTCTGCAGCGCCGCTTCACCATGGCGGGCACCGGACACATGCTCGGGCTCGATGTCCACGACTGTGCCCGGGCCCGCAACGAGGACTATGTCGGTGGCGTCCTGGAGCCGGGCATGGTCCTCACCGTGGAGCCGGGCCTCTACTTCCAGCCGGACGACCTGACGGTGCCCGAGGAGTGGCGCGGCATCGGTGTTCGGATCGAGGACGACCTCCTGGTCACGGACGACGGCTACGAGAACCTCTCGGGCGCGCTCCCCCGCTCGGCCGACGAAGTCGAGGCGTGGATGGGAGAGTTCGCCGGATAGTCCCGGCCCGCCGGGGGCCCGGCCGTGGCCCGCTCGCCGCCGGGAGCGGGCTCACCGGCCACTCGCCGCCCGTTCAGATCCTGCTCTCGGCCGCCGTGTCGGCGGACAGCCGCTGTGCCGCGTAGATCGGAATCACCGAGAGCAGGACGAGTACGGCGGCCACGACGTTCACGACCGGGGCCTGCCGGGGCCTGGTCATGTTGTTGAAGATCCAGATCGGCAGTGTCTCGATGCCGGGCCCGGCCGTGAACGTCGTCACGACGATCTCGTCGAAGGACAGCGCGAAGGCGAGCAGTCCGCCGGCCAGCAGCGCCGAGCGCACCAGCGGGAAGGTGACGTCGACGAAGGCGCGGAAGGTGTCCGCGCCCAGGTCCATCGCGGCTTCCTCGTACGTGCCGGACGTGCGGCGCAGTCGTGCGACGACGTTGTTGAAGACGACGACGATGCAGAAGGTCGCGTGGCCGACGATCACGGTGAACATGCCGAGTCCGACGCCGAGCGGTTCGAGCACCGTGCTGAACGCCGAGTTGAGCGCGATGCCCGTGACGATGCCGGGCAGCGCGATCGGCAGGACGACCACGAAGGAGATGGCGTCGCGGCCGAAGAAGCGGTGGCGGGCGACCGCGAAGGCGATGAGCGTGCCCAGCACGAGGGCGATCGCCGTGGCACCGAGGCCCGCCTTGACCGAGACCCACAGGGCCGCGCGGGCGCCCTCGTTCGTCCAGGCGACCGTCCACCAGTGGAAGGTGAGCCCCGACGGCGGCCAGCTCGCGCTGCGGTCCGGGTTGAAGGAGTTGACCATGACGAGCGCGAGCGGCACGTAGATGAACGCGAAGCCGATCCCGGCGGCGACGCGCAGCGCGACACGCGCGGAACGGGAGAGTTGCACAGCGGGCTCCTCAGAGACTGCTCAGGGCGCCCGTGCGGCGCATCGCGAGGAGGTACACCACGATGACCACGACGGGGACCGTGCCGAGTGCGGCGGCCATGGGCAGGTTCAGTTCGATGTTCGAGTAGACGACGTTGCCGATGAGCTGGGTCTTGCCGCCGACGATCTGCACGGTGATGTAGTCGCCGAGGCTGAGCGAGAAGGTGAAGACCGAGCCGGCGGCCACGGACGGCAGGACCATCGGCAGTACGACGGATCGGAAGGTGCGGGCCGCGCCGGCCCCCAAGTCCGCTGACGCGTCCAGCAGGTTGGCGGGCAACTGCTCCAGCGCGGTGTGGATCGGCAGGATCATGTACGGCAGCCAGAGATAGGTCAGCGCGATGATCGCCGCGACGAGTCCGTACCCGGGTCCGCTCAGTCCGAAGGGCTTCAACATCCAGTCGGCGAGGCCGCCTTGGGAGAGGATCAGCCGCCAGGCGTACACCTTGACGAGGTAACTCGCCCACAGCGGGGTGAGGATGGCGACCACGAGCAGCGGACGCCGCTCGGGCCGGGCGATGCGGGCCGTGTAGAAGGCGACCGGGAAGGCGATCACCGCGCACAGGACGGTGACCGCGAGGGCGACGCCGATGCTGCGCAGGATCACCTGCCGGTACACGGGCGTGGTGAAGAGCTGGTGGAAGTTGTCGGTCGACCAGACCTTCACGACCTCGGAGGTGAAGGAGTTCGTCGTCCAGAACGCCGACACGAACAGCACGGCCAGCGAGCCGAGATAGAGCACCGCGAGCCAGAGCAGGGGTGCGGTCAGGAGCAGGGACAGCCGTAGCCGGGAGTGCCGGTGCAGGGTCCCGGCGAGCCGCCGGACGGGGGAGCGTCCGGCGGCCTGCGGGGTGGAGGTCATCTCTCGTTCAGCCCTTGATCTCGGTCCAGGCCTGGACCCACTTCGCGTACGGGACGCACTTGACGTCGGTGCGGCCGTCCAGGCACTGCTCGATGGGCGTGTTCCAGAACGCGATGTTCTTCCAGTAGCTCTCGTCGGTCGCGTGGTAGGTGTCGCAGAAGGTCTTGTCGCTGGTCTCCACGCACGCCTTGGAGTTGGCCGGCGCCTCACCGAAGTACTCGGCGACCTGGGCGTTCACCTTCGGCGAGATGATCCAGTCCATCCACTTGTAGGCGCAGTTGGGGTGCTCGGCCTTGGCCGAGACCATCCAGGTGTCGGACCAGCCGGTGGAACCCTCCTTGGGCACGAAGGCCTTCACCTTGGCGCCCTCGTCGGCCGTGAGGTTGGCGATGACCTGCCAGGTGGTGCCGACCTCGGAGTCCCCGCTCTTGAACGCGGAGATCTCCTTGAGGTAGTCGCTCCAGTACTCCCCCACGTTCGCGCTCTGCTTCTTCAGCAGGGCGACGGCCGCGTCGAACTGCTTCTGGTCGAGGGCGTAGGGGTCCTTGATCTTCAACTCGGGCCTGGCCGACTTCAGATAGAGCGCCGCGTCGGCGATGTAGATCGGCGAGTCGTACGCGGTGACGTGGCCCTTGTGCGCCGAGGCGTCGTCGAAGACGGCGGACCAGGACGTGGGCGCGGGGGTGACCTTCTCGGTGTTGTACATCAGGAGGTTGGCGCCCCGGCCGTGCGGGATGCCGTACATCTGGCCCTCGACGGAGTTCCAGGCGCCCTTCTTCAGACCGCTGAAGACGTCCTTGTAGTTCGGTACGAGGCCGGTGTTGACCGGGGCCGCGTCGCCCGAGGCTATGAGGCGCAGGGAGGCGTCCCCGGAGGCGGAGACAGCGTCGTACTGGCCGGTCTTCATCAGCTTGACCATCTCGTCGGAGCTGGCGGCCACCTTGGAGTTGACCTGGCAGCCGGTCTGCTTCTCGAAGTCGCCGACCCAGTCGACCTTGGGGTCGTTGGAACCGTCCTCGACGTAGCCGGCCCAGGCGATCAGGTTGACCTGCCCCTCGGTCTTGCCGAGCTTCGACTGCGCCTTGAGGTCGGGCGGGTTGAGGCCGGTGGACGAGGAGGAGCCGGTGTCGGACGATCCACAGGCGGTGGCCGCGAGGAGCACCGCGACGGCGGTGACGGCCTTGAGGGTTGGGGTGAGGCGCACGACGTACTCCATACGTGACGGGGGACTGGGCGGGGGAGTCAGCGGGGGTCGGGGACCTGGAAGGTGTGGCGGCGGTGCCACTGGAGCCGGACCCGGGTGCCGCGCAGGGCGGCGACGTCCTCGGAGGAGGTCTCCAGGTTCTGCTGGAGCGCGGTGAGGCGGCCGCCCGCGTCGAGGTCCACCAGGAAGCGGGTGGCGTCGCCCAGGTAGACGACCTCGGCGACGGTGCCGGTGGTGGTGGAGTGCTCCGGATCGTCCGCCTCGGCGGAATCGGCGGAATCGGCTGACTCCTTGAGGACCCGGATCTTCTCCGGGCGAATGCTGTAGGTGCCCGGGGCGCCGACGACCTGCTGCGCCGACTGCCCGTCGAGCAGGTTGGACGTGCCGACGAAGCCCGCGACGAACGGGGTGGCGGGGCGTTCGTAGATCTCGGCCGGGGTGCCGACCTGTTCGACGCGGCCCTGGTTGAAGACGGCGATACGGTCGCTCATCGTCAGGGCCTCCTCCTGGTCGTGGGTGACGAACACGAAGGTGATGCCGACCTCGCGCTGGATCGCCTTGAGTTCGACCTGCATCTGCTCGCGCAGCTTGAGGTCGAGGGCACCGAGCGGCTCGTCGAGCAGCAGGACGCGGGGCCGGCCGACGAGGGCCCTGGCGAGGGCGACGCGCTGGCGCTGACCGCCGGAGAGCTGGCCCGGACGGCGTCGGCCGAACCCTTCGAGGCGTACGTCGGCGAGCGCCTTGCGGGCCCGGACGAGCCGCTCGGCCTTGTGCACCTTGCGGACCTTGAGGCCGTAGGCGACGTTCTGCTCGACGGTCATGTGCGGGAACAGGGCGTAGTCCTGGAAGACGGTGTGCACGTCCCGTTCGAAGGGGGCGAGACCCGTGACCTCCTGGCCGGCCAGTTCGATCCGGCCCGCGGTCGGGCTCTCGAATCCGGCGATCATCCGCAGCACGGTCGTCTTGCCCGAACCGGACGGGCCGAGCATCGAGAAGAACTCGCCGTCGGCTATCTCCAGATCGACTCCGGCCACGGCGGTCGTGTCACCGAACGCCTTTCGCAGGCCCTGGAGCCGGATCGCCTTTGCCTCCATGGGCGGGGAACCTTTCTGGTGCAGGTGTGCGTTGGAACACTGACCGGAAAGATATGAAGTCATAGTTCAAATCTCAAGACCCCCTTAGAGTAAAGGTTGAGTCAACGCACAAGGTGGTGACCGTGAAGCAACACAGGGTCGACGGCGTCCGCAGAGCCGTCTTCACTCCCGTGGACAACCGCGCGCGCGTCGAGACGGTCGTGCACCGCCTCAGCGACGCGATCGAGCTCGGGCTGCTCGCCGACGGCGAGCAGCTGCCCGGCGAGATGGAGCTGGCCGGGCAGCTCGGCGTGTCCACGGTCACCCTGCGCGAGGCCCTGATGGCCCTGCGGCAGCAGGGTCTGGTCACCACGCGGCGGGGGCGCGGGGGCGGCAGCTTCGTGTCACTGCCCGAAGTGCCCGGCGAGGAACGGCTGAAGGCCCGGCTGGCCGGCTGGAGCACCGAGGAACTGCGCGATCTGGGCGACCACTGGGCAGCCGTGTCCGGAGCGGCCGCCCGGCTCGCGGCCCAGCGGACGGAACCGGACGACCTCAAGGCACTCCGGCGCACCCTGGACGACCTCACCTCCGCCGAGGACGCCGCCGCCCGGAGCCGCGTCTACGGCCGGTTCCACGTCGAGCTCGCCGCGGCGGCGCAGTCCGCCCGGCTGACCCGTGAACAGGTCGTGCTCCAGACGGAGGTGGGGGCGCTGATGTGCCTCGTGCTCGGGGACGACGAATATCGTGAAGAAGTCGCAGACCGTCACCGCGCCGTAATCTCAGCCGTGCAAGATGGGGCCCACGATTCGGCCAGAGCGCTGGCCGAGCGGTGCGTACAGGACTCGACGGCGCGGCTCATCAACCTCCGCCTCGCGATGCCGCGCGCCGTGTCCGGTCACCGTCCGCTGGAGGGCACCCATGAGCAGGAGCCCCGGCCCGGTCGGCGCGACGGCGACGCTTGACGCCGCCCCCGAGGCCGCTGTCGCCACGCAGGTCCGCTCCACACTGGAGACCGTCTTCACCGCGGTCGCCGAGACCCGGGCCGATACGACCGCGCTGCTCACGCGCGTCGCCGCGCAGGGCCGCCGCCCGGCGACGGTGGATCTGGCGGCACTGCGCCCGGGGCTGCATCTGCGGCTCACCCGGCAGGAGTTGGTGTCGGGCGCCGGTTTCGTCGCGGCACCGGGCCTGCTCGGTGACGTACCGGCGTGGCTGGAGTGGTGGCAGCAGGGCTCCGACGGGGGCGTACGACCGCTGCTGCTCGACCTCGATCCGGCGCACTCCGCGTACTCCGACTACACGCACTGGGACTGGTTCGCACTCCCCCGCGACACGGGGCAGCGTGCGGTCGCGGGGCCCTATGTCGACTACCTCTGCTCCGACGAGTACAGCCTGACCCTGTCCGCGCCCGTTCACGTGGACGGCCGTTTCGTGGGGGTCGCCGCGGCCGACGTCTATCTGCGGCACTTCGAGGGCGCGGTCGTCCCGCTCCTCCAACGGCTGCCCGGAGCCGCCTACCTGGTGAACGCGCGGGGACGGGTGGCCGCGTCCGCCGACCCGGCCCATCTGGCCGGATCCCTCACCAAGGGACCGGACTTTGCGGCCGTACTGGCGGCGGCCCGGAGCACGCGCTACGAGGACATGCGGCTCGTCCCGTGCGCCGGCGTGCCCCTCGTCCTCGTGATGCCGACCGACTGAACGGACCCGCCGTGACGGGGGCCCGCGATCGACATGGAACCTGGCTCGAAGAACTGCGCGGCGACTCGAGACCGCCCGCCATCCTGCCGGAGACAAGCCCCTCGCACGCCCGTCAGACCGGCGCGGCCGACGAGAGGGCCGGGTCTCACACCGCCCGCAGCTCCGCCGCGCCGTTGCGCGTCTTGCGGGCCTTGCGCGGTCCGCCCGTGACGGGCCGGTCCGGCTCGCGCAGCACCAGGGTCATCCGCTTGTAGCCCATGTCCTGAAGCGTCTTGGGGGTGTCGTCGACGATCCGGCAGTCCGTCCTGCCCCAGCGCGGGTCGGGATGCACCAGCGGGCGGACGGCGCCGTCGTGCTCGACCGCGCGCGGGCCGACCGCCTGGATCCAGTGCGGCAGGCCGTGTCGATAGGCCGCGTCCATGATCGGGTCCTGGGCGATGTCCCGCCGGATCGACTGGAGTCCGCGGTCCTGGCCGTGCCGCTCCACCGCCGCGGCGAAGCACGCGAGCATCGGAAGACACCAGCTCGACTCGTGCTCGCCGAGGATCGACCCCGCGTCCGGATGAAACAGGATGAACCGCAGGAAGTTGTCGCCCGGCATGGCGGTCGGATGGGCACCGACGCCCTCGAAAAGTGTCTCGAACGCGGCGTTGGACAGAACGACGTCCCAGCGGTGATCGAAGACGACGGAGGGGAAGGGGACAGCCTCGAGCAGCGTGGCGTAGTCCTGGAGGTACGCCTGCGCTTCGAGACTCTCGGGGACAGGTCGCGGCTGGGACCGCTGCCTTCCTGCCTGGTACGCCATCGGGAGGTCACCCCTCTTGCCTCTGCGGCCTTCACGCGGCGCCCCGATCCTGATGCCACGGGCCCAGGCGTGTCAACTATCGTGGCATTTGGCGCCTGTTGACGGCTGAATCTCGCCACAGTTGTGGCGAGACCTGGATGTGAGTTCGAGCGAGGGGCTACGCTCCGGATGGTCCCCGGTCTTGACGCCGGGATGGTTTCTGACCTTCGTGTCCACATGGTTCCCGACCTTCGTGAGAGCCACCTGAGAGAGACGTAGGAGATCTGTCGGTGACGGATGGCTTCGAGGTTCCGGGCGCCACGGCGACGGTTCTGCTGCAGGCCGTCGTGGCCCGGGTCACCGCACTCGCCGACCGGCTCGGCGTACTGCACGCCGAAGTCTTCGACGTCCGGCGACTGTCGGCCGAGTCCGGCGTCCCCGAACCCGTGGTGAAGGCCCTGCTCAACGGCCGGCCCGCCGGGGAGCCCGATCTGCAGGCACGGTTCCTGCAACGCCTGGACCTGCTGCGCCGCACCCGGCTCAAGCCCAACGGTCGCCGCTACACGCAGCAGGAGATCGCGGACGGCGCCGGAATGTCGCGCCAGCAGGCGGGCGCCCTCATCAACGGCGACCGGCGCCCCACCATGGAGCACTGCGACGCCATCCAGCGCTTCTTCCGGGTGCACGCCGGATTCCTCACGGCCGAGGACTCCGAAGCCCTCGTGGGCGCCCTCCAGCGCTCGGAACAGGAACTCCTGCAACGGCTCGCCGACCGCGAACGCGCCGCCCTCACCGTCGCCGACGATCCGCTGGAGCGTCTGCTCCTCGACCACGGGGTTCGCGGAATCGCCTGGCGCGCCGCGCAGTTGCCCACCGACCAGCACCGGGACAAGGTCGCGGAATGGCTGGACATGCTCCTGGAGAGCGTCAAACGGCCAGAGTCGTGAGCCGGGGGAGATCAGTGGGCATCGGAAGGGAAATGCGCCGTCTGTGCGGCGAGTTGGTCTCGGAGCTCTCGCTCCCGGCGCCGGCGGCACCCGCCGACCTCTACACCGCGCTGTGCTGCGCGATGAGCAGACGCCGCGGCCGTCCCGTCCAGTTCCGTACGGCCGCCTTCCCGCCCGGCACCGCCAGCGGTCTGTGGCTCGACATGGCCGAACAGGACCTCGTCGTCATCGAGGAACGCACCGCGCCGGACCATCAGTTGGTCATCCTCGGCCACGAGCTGTGGCACATGAAGGCCGGGCACAGCAGCCATCACGTCGAGGGCGCGGCCGTCGCGGCGCGCTTACTCAGCGACAGCGCGGACCTTCAGGCCACCGTCCTGAACGTGGCCGCGCGGACCCGCTTCGACCTCGACGACGAGAAGGAGGCCGAGAGCTTCGGTCTGCTGCTCGCCAGCAAATGCCGTACCTGGCTGGCCGGTTCGTCACTGCGCGGCCCGGTGCATCGGCACGGTCTGGCCGGCCGCATCGAAGCGTCCCTCGGCTGTCGCGGACCGCAGGGCTGAAGGTCCCCGGAGCCATGGACGGATCCAGCTACTACATCCCGGCCGTCGCCATGGGCGCCGCGATCACCTTCAAGGGGCCCGCGCTGCTGCGCGGCTGGCGCGACCCGCTGCTGCGCTCCGTGGGCGTGCTGCTCGCCCTCGCCGGCCTGGTGTTCCTCTTCGCCGCCCCGCCGACCATCGCCGCGGTCAACGACGTAACCGGGATACCCAACATCTCGGCCCCCCTGGTCTACTGTCTGTTGAGCGCCTACAGCGCTTCGTGTCTGGTGCTGATCATCAACTGGCGCGGCGGGCCGCCCGAAGTGACCCGACGGCTCTCACGCCGCTGGATCCTCGGTTACACCGTGGTGGGCGTGGCGCTGATCGTGCTGTTCGCCCTCGGGGACGCCTCCGTCGAACGGCTGCGGGACCTCGACACCTACTACGCCAACACCCCTTTCATCCGCGAGATGATCGTGCTCTACCTCGCGTCGCTCACCGTCGCGGGTGTCGCGATGAACATCGTGTGCTGGCGCTGGGCGGTTCAGGTGCGCGGCCGGCTGCGCGCGGGCCTGGCGATCATCGCGTTCGGCACCCTGTGCAACATCCCTTACTCGGCGGCCAAGTTCACCGCCGTGGTGGCCCGCTGGAACGGCGGGAACCTCGACGGCCTGAGCACCGATGTGGCACCCATGCTGGCCTCGGCCGGGGCCCAGATCACCGCCGTCGGCTTCTGCCTTCCGCTGGCCTGCCAGCGCATCGGGGACAGCTGGAACACCTGGTCGACCTATCGCAGGCTCGGGCCGTTGTGGCGCGAACTGAAGCCGGTCTCCGTACCGGAGGACCGCGCGGTGCGGATCTCCTGGTGGTCGCCCGCCGAACTCCAGGTCACCCAGCGGGAGTCCGACATCCACGACGGCATGCTGAGCCTCTACCCCTACTTCGATTCCCACCTGCGTTCCCGCGCCTACGGCGCCGCGGTCGCGGCGGGCTCCTCCCCCACCGAGGCGCACGCCGAGGCGGACGCCGCCATGGTGACGATGGCGGTACGGGCCAGGGCCGCCGACCCGGAGGGCCGGGTCATCAGCTCGGCGGAGGCGGCCACCGCGCCGCCCGCGGCGGGTTCCACGTCCGCGCCCACCGACGGCCCGCGCGACCTCGTGCGCATGTCCATCGCGCTCCGCCGCTCACCCGTGGTCGCCGCCGCCCGAGGTCAGGCGACGACCAGGTCGGAGAGCAACTCCCACGAACGAACGGGCTAGCCGGTCGCGGCCCGCTGATCGGTCCGACGGGCCTGGTGGCTCGGCGGCGCCGTGACGCGGCGGCACGGCAGCCCCGTGGCCCGGCAGCGCGGCAGCACGGCGGCACGGCGGCACGGCGGCGGCGATATGACGCCGCCGGGCGGCATCGTGCGGCGGCTCCCGAGAGGGCCTCAGGTCGCGCTGCGTTCGCTCGCCTCGCGCAGGTCCCTTTCCACCGCGCGGTTCTGGACGGTGTCCGGCTGCCCGGCCGCCGTACCCGGGCGTCCGGTGCGCAGCAGCCCCCGCCAGCGCTCGCGGCTCCAGTCGGCCGCGCTGGTGGTGGTCGTGAACTCCTCGACCAGGGCGAGGAAGCGCGCCGGATCGCTGTGGAAGGGAAAGTGACCGGCCCCCTCGAAGATCTCCAGGCGGCTGCCCGGCATGGCCTCGTGCGCCCCGTGGGCGTGCCGCACCGGCACCACGCTGTCCCGGTCCCCCCAGAGGAGCATGGTGGGCATGCCCTCGGTGAGGTAGCAGCGGTCGAGCATGGTGACCGCCTGGCCGCGCCAGTCGACCACGGCCCGCAGCGTCCGGATGAACGCGCTGCGGGAGGTCGCGTCGGGCAGCGCGTCCACGAGGTTCACCAACTCCGGTGCGTCCTGCGCCAGATCGGTGTCGAGCAGGCGCATCAGACTGAGGAAGAGGCCCACTTGGAGGCGCATCCCGGGCAGTCGCAGCGCGGAGAGCATCAGATGGGCGCCGGGGAGCGACACGGCGCGCAGCACGGGGTTGACCTCGCCTCCGACACCGCCCGCGCTGACCAGGATCAGCCGCTCGGTGCGCTCGGGGAACTGGTACGCGAACTGCATCGCCACTCCCCCGCCCAGCGAATGCCCCACCAGGGTGGCGGACTCGATGTCGAGCGTGGACAGCAGATCACGGACACCGTTGGCGTAGGCGGCCACCGAGTAGTCGGCGCGCGGTTTGTCGGAGGCGCCGTGGCCGAGCAGGTCGGGCGCGATGACGGTGTGGGTGCGGGCGAGGTCGGGGATCAACTCCGCCCAGGTCGCGGAGGAGTCGCCTATGCCATGGATCAGGACGAGCGCCGGACCCTCACCGGCCATCCGGTAGGCACGCCGGTAACCGTGCACGACGCGGTGGTGCAGGCGCAGTTCCCCGTCACCGACCGAACGCAGCCGCGGGGTGCGCCGCGGCTGCCGAGCCTGTACGTCGACCACGGGCAGACCTCCCGTTCCCAGGCCGCCGCGGAGGCGGCTCCCGAGCCGCCGAGCAGACGGCTTCGAGGGCCGTCCGGTAGGCGGCCCCAGCTCTCGTCTCCAGCGTAGGGCCCCTGTCCCACAAGGGATTTCCGTGAGGTTTCGCCTCCGCTAAGCGGGCGAACCTCCACGGACCGAAACCGGATTGTCAGTGGTGGACGGCAAGCTGGGGTCAGGACCAGTGTCACGACAAGCCGACCCGGGAGAGCCGTCCGATGCCGACCGCCGTACTGACCGAACACGAACGCGCCGCCGTGCAGGCCTACCTCCGCCTTCTCCAGACGGTACGAGCGGCTTTCGACGGCCCACCGGACGGCGACCGACCACCCATGGTGCCGCCCGCCGTCCTCGCCGAGGCGGAGCGCGCCCTGACCGCGGCCGGCCTCGCGGGCAACGAGGAGGCGTTCTTCGAACTCCTGCACTCCTGGTGCCCCGAACCGGACTGGACGTGAGCCCGGGGCCGGGGACCGGGTAGGGCATGAGACCCCGCCCCTGGACCCGGCACCCATCCAGGCGTGGGGCCTGCCGGCCAGGGGCGGGATGAGGAGTGGGGCATGGCACGGCGACCGGGACCGACTCGGTCACCGGCCCCGGTCAGGCTGCGCATGCAGACCAAGGCCACCGGCACGGGCACCGGCACCGGCACCGGCACCGGCACCTGACAGCAACGACGTCGGCAGAACCTGGACTCGACCACTGGGACTCCACCGACGGCGCGGTAAGCTGCCGGTTTTCGGATTTCGGAGGGGTCGATCGTGAAGGGTCCGTCGATGCACGGAGGCTCGCTGAACAAGGCAATGCCTTACATAGGCTTGATCACATCGATCTACCTGCTGGTTCAGGGCCTGCGGCTGTACCTCCGGGGAAGCACCATCCTGTGGGCGCTCGCCGCCGGAACCGTGTTCTTGATCGCTTGCTTCGACATATACCGACAGCTACGCCAGCGGAGCCTCACGCATAAGCCGCAGTAGGTGAGCCGCTCGCCAAGCCGCCTCCGGTGTCCGATTTCGTCGCGCACCAGCGCGTCACGTCCCCGCTGAAATCGCCCGGTACGACAAAGCCGTTGGCACGCATTCGTCGACCGCCAACACCCGCGTGGTTGCGCAGCGTTGATCCGCTGCGCGATGCTTGCCTCGGCTCGGTGGCCACCCGGTACGGCATGAGCGTAGGGGGGAACTGTCTATGCGGCTGCGGGCTGTTGTGCGCTGGCTCGGGGTCAACACCGAGGCGGTGCTGGCGCTCGTAACGGCGGCGATCGTCGGCGCGCTCGGCCTGTCCGGTGCCGTGCCCACCTCGGTCGTCAACAGCGCCATCCTCGTCACCCTCGCAGCCCTGTCGCTCTCCGTGTTGCGTGACCGCTGGAACGCCGAGACCGAGCCCAACTCGCGGGCGACCCTGCTCGCCGCCCACCAGTCCCTGGAGCAGCTGCCGGCGCACATCGAGCGGATCGCCGTCATCGAGGGGACACTCGCCGAGCGCCGGGCGGCCCTCGACGAAGGGTCCACCATCACGGTGCTGCGCGGGAACGACATCGACGAGTCCTTGACGGAGGCGCGGATCGAGGCGAAGGAGTGGATCTTCCGGGGCGGCACGGCGACGTTCGTACGGGCCGTCGTCCTCCCCGAGTGCGTAAAGCGCGCCCGCAGGAACCACCGCCCGCTGCGCGTCCGCATGGAGATCCTCGACCCCGGGAACGTCGCGCTCTGCGAGCGCTACGCCAACTTCTTCCGGTACGGCGTCGATAACCCCAACGAGGACGAGCAGACCTGGGACGCCAAGGGGACGCAGGTGGAGCTGTTCGCCACCATCGTCGCCTCGTGTTGGTGGAAGCAACGCTATCCGTCGCTGGAAATCGCGGTCGCGCTCTCGCCGACCATGACCCTCTTCCGCTGGGACATGACTCAGAACCGCCTCCTCATCACCCAGCGCGGCCCGAGCTTCCCGGCGCTGATGATCAACGAGGGGCGCTTCTATTACGACTACTGGCGCAACGAACTGCAGGAACACTTCAACCAGGCACGCGAGTTGCTGCTCCGGAACGCGTGCCCTCTCAGCGAGCGCCCGACCGTCGACGAGGTGCGGGAGCTGTTCTCCCGGCTAGAGTTGGAACTTCCGGAAAGCTTCACCGACGACGATGTGGAACACGTCATCACACAAGCTGTCAATGCCGAAAACCCCTACGCCTGAAGACGTCATCATCCCGGCTCTCCGCGACGGCGATGCGGCCACCGTCGGGGAGTGGGCATGGTGCGCCCTGCGCACGGTCGTTCCCGGGCGGACTACCGCCCCCGCCGTGCGGCATCCGTTGGAGTTCACCTGCCTGCCGCTGTACCGGCATGGGCACAGCGGCCTTTGCCTGCATGTATGGCCACAGGACGAAGAGATGGTCTCGCCCGTCGTCCACGCACACAGCTGGGACCTGTGGAGCTACGTCCTGTGCGGAACCGTCTTCAATCAGGTCGTCACCGTAAGCGACTGCGCCGAGCGTCCCGAGCACCGGCTGTACGAGGCGAGGAGCGTGGGTCGCGTCGACGCGATCCGCGCAACGGAGCGCCTCGTCTCCTGCACGCCCCAGGCCCCGCAGGAGATCCCCGTCGGCGGCATCTACCGGCTCTCCTCAGGTGTGTTCCACCGAAGCGGCCACCGTGGCCTCACCGCGACGATCGTGCTCGGCGAGCACCACGCGGAGCGCCAGAACCTCGTCCTCGGCCCCCTGGACGCAGCCCCACGACCCGACCTACCGCGCGTCGCCTGCCCCCCGCACGAGGTCCGCGACCTGGTGCAGCGCATCCTGGATCTCCAAAGTTGAGTGGTGCGGAAGTCCCTGGCCTCGGCTTGGGTTCGTGGTTTTCTGGCGGGAATCGACCGGCAGGATCCGACGCTTGCGTAGTCGCTTTTGAGGGCGAGCTTCCTGGACTCAGCGAGGCGAGCGACGAACAGATCCTTGCTGTGGTCGAACGCGTCGTCCTGGCCCTCAACGCGGTGAACGACTCCGACAACGGCGGCACCTTCGAAACCGACGAACGCGAAGCCCTGTGCGACTGCATCGACGAATCACTCCCGACGCAGGGGACTGCATCCGCGGCGTCATGGAGTACAAAAACACGATGTACGTCACCAAGTGGCGTTGCCTCTGACGGTAGCCTCGCGGGTGCCGTACTGAGCGACGTCACCGACAAGCGTTCGAGGGTCGGGGCGCCGGCAGCGGACGCCTCGACGTGCAGGTAGTCGACTCCCCGCGATGCGGCGACTCGGGACCGGGCCGCGATCCGACGGATGTCGGCATCCTCGGTCCGGGGGCGCGGCGCGGTGAGGTGGGAGTGGCGACGCGGCCAGGCTCAAGCTCAACGGCGTTGGCTCCGGGGTCAGTTCAGTCGGCAGTCCCCTCCGCCCGACCGGCCACCGTGTGCGGCACCGTGACCGCCGTCGCGACCAATCCGTGCTGGACGGTCCAGAGTCCGTCGAAGGCCGGAACGCGTACGCCGTCCACCACCGGCCCCGGTACCAGGAGTTGGGCGCGGAAGCTTCCCGAGAGGACGGGGCCGGGGGGCGTGGGGCCGAGGGAGATGTCGATGTCCGCCTCGGAGAAGTCCAGCCACGCGCCGGTCAGCGGGAACCACGCCTTGTAGACCGACTCCTTCGCGCTGAACAGCAGCCGGTCCCAGTGGACGGCGGGTGCCCGGGCGCCGAGGCGGTCCAGGCGGTTCCTCTCGCCGGGCAGGGCGACGGCCTCCAGGACGTCGTCAGGGAGCGCCATGTGGGGTTCGGCGTCGATGCCGAGGGAGGCCAGATCGGTGGAGCGGGCGAGCGCGGCGGCGGCGTAGCCGTCGCAGTGGGTCATGCTGCCGATGACGCCGGCCGGCCACCGCGGGGCTCCGCGCTCGCCCGGCAGTACGGGGCCCGGGGTCACACCCAGTTTCTCCATGGCACGTCGCGCGCAGGTACGCACGATGGTGAACTCCCGGCGCCGCTTCTCCACGGCGCGCGCCACGAGCGCCTGTTCCTCGGGGTACAGGGTCGCGCCCTCGGCCACGTCGTCACCGTGGCTCTCCACGGCCACGACCGACTCCGGGAGCAGCTCCTCGATCACCGGCTTTGACCTCCATCGGCAGAATGCGGCGCAGAGCGCCCGGCGGGCCCGGTCGCTTACGCCATTCTCGCGGATAGCCCACCGACACCTCTTCGAAGCGGACACCCTCGTGCCAGGTGGTCCGGGGGATGTGCAGATGACCGTAGACCATGGTCTCGACGCGGAACCTGCGGTGCCAGTCGGCGGTCGCCAGGGTGCCGCACCACATGGCGAACTCGGGGTGCCACAGGACGTCCATCGGGTGACGGTCCAGCGGGTAGTGGTTGACCGGGATGATCGGCAGGTCGTCGGGGACTTCGGCGAGTCTGCGCTCGGTCTCGGCGACCCGGGCCCGGCACCATGCCTCGCGGCTCGGGTAGGGGTCGGGGTGGAGCAGGTGCTCGTCCGTGCAGACGATGCCGGTCGTGCGGGCGTACGCCAGCCCCTGGTCCTTGGTGGCACAGCCCTGCGGCAGGAACGAGTAGTCGTAGAGCAGGAAGAGCGGCGCGACGACGGCGGGCCCTCCCGGCCCGTTCCAGACGGGGTAGGGGTCCTCGGGGGTCGTGACGCCCAACTCCCGGCACAGGGCGACCAGATGGTCGTAGCGGGCCACACCCCGAAGCTGGACGGGGTCCTTGGGGTGGGTCCACAGTTCGTGGTTGCCGGGTACCCAGACGACCTTGCGGAAGCGGCCGCTGAGCGTCTCCAGGGTCCACCGGATGTCGTCGACGATCTCGCCGATGTCGCCGGCCACCAGGAGCCAGTCGTCGTCCGACTCGGGGCGCATGTTCTCGACCAGGGCGCGGTTCTCGGCGTAGGCGATGTGCAGATCGCTGATGGCCAGCAGGTTCCCGTCGCCGCCGTCTGTCGGCCGCACGCGCCACCCCCGTAGAAAGCGATTGGCAACACAAGAACACACGCCCCCGCCGCCGGACAAGGAGGCCCGGTCGGCACATCGGTGAATCCGTAACATCCCTGTAGCAGCACCGGGGTCCCGCGCCCCTTATGATCGCCCCAACACCACCGCCTCGAATCTGCTCTGTCGTGCGGCGGATCGGTGTACCTCCCCTACCCCTGGCCGGGCCCGGCCTGCTCCGCCGTGCCCGCGAACCGTGAAAGGTGGCTTGCATGGGCTCTCGCGTACGCGTCTGGCTCAACCGCACGTACGCGGAGAACGTGTTCTTCATGGATCAGCTGCGAAGCAATCCGCAGCATCGTGCGGTCGAGATCCATGCCACCCACGGCGACGCCGACTCTCCCGTACTGGCCGCCGCCGACACCGCCGAGATGGAGCCGGAGGGCCTGTCGCCGCGCGCCTATGTCGAGTACGCCCTCGACATGTGCGCACGCCGTTCCGTCGACGTGTTCGTGCCGGTCCTGTACCAGGCGGCGATCGTGGCGCAGCGCGCCGAGTTCGCGGCGCTCGGTACGGCGCTGCTGGCGCCGCCCGCGGAGGCCGTCGCGGTCTTCCACGACAAGGCAACCGCGTACCAGGCCGTCGAGGCCGTGGGTGTTCCGGTCCCTCCGTGGTGGCGGGTGCGTACGGAGGACGAGCTGGTCGAGGCGGTCGAGGCACTGGAGGCCGCGGGTCAGCGGGCCTGCTTCAAGCCCGCGGCCGGAGCCGGCGGCGTGGGCTTCCGGGTGATCACCCGCACTCCCTTCTCGCTCATGCATCTCAACGGTTTCCCGAGCGCGTACGTGCCTCTGGAGCTGGTCGTGGAGGCGCTGCGCGCGGCCGACGAGCCCGTCGACTGGCTGGTGATGCCGCACCTCGGTCAGCCTGAGGTGTCGGTGGACTGCCTGACCGGGCCGGACGGCCGGGTCCGGATGGCGATCGGCCGCACCAAGAACGGGCGGCGTCGCGGATTCACCCTCGACGACGCGTGGATCGAGCCCGCGCGGCTGCTCGCGGAGGCGTTCGGGCTGCACTATCTGTCGAACATCCAGTTCCGTATGTACGGCGACGAGCCGGTCCTGATGGACGTGAACACCCGTCCGGCGGGCGGGCTGCACCAGCTCTCCCAGTGCGGGGTGAACGCCCCTTGGGCGGCTGTGCAGTTGGCGCTGGGCGAGGAGACGGGCGAGGTGGTCCCGCCGTTCCTCGGGCAGGACTACACGGTGGTCTCGGGGCCGCGTCCGGTGCGTCCGGTGTCGCTGGTCCACCAGCGGACCGAGGTGCCCGTGACGACACTGCCGGCGGTGCCCGCGCAGGCTGTCGAGTCCGTGTCCGCGGTCTCCGCCCCGGTCGACACGACCGTTTCCGTCTCTTCCGCTGCGTCCGCCCAGGCCACCGCAGCCGCGTCCGCGGCCACCGCGCCCGCCTAGCCCGCCTAGCCCGCCTAGAGCCTGTCTCTTTGACGGTAGGAGACCGCACTCAGTCCAGGGTTCTTGAGCTCCGCTGCGATAGTTGCGCAGCAGCGTGACCCGTGTGAAAG